>CAXUBM010000023.1:0-15198 GCA_964249235.1 uncultured Acetobacteraceae bacterium
GGCGACGGCGCTGGCGGGAACGGACGCGCGCTTCGAGCACCGGCTGGCGCGGCGCGGCGCCGGGCGGCGGGAACTGGAGGCGTTCTACCGGCCGCATCGGGACTCGAACGGACGCGTTCTGGGCGTGGTGACGCTGCTGACCGACATCACCGAGCGCAAGCGCATGGAGGTGCGGCTGGCGCATCAGGCGCGCGAGCTGATGCGCTCGAACGAGGAGCTCGAGCAGTTCGCCTACGTCGCCTCGCACGACCTGAAGGCGCCGCTGCGCGGCATCGAGAACCTGGTCTCGTGGATCGAGGAGGACCTCGAAGGCGCGCTGACCGGCGACGTGCGCACCAACATGGACCTGCTCCGCAGCCGGGTGCGGCGGCTTGAAAGCCTGCTCGACGACCTGCTGGCCTATTCGCGCGCCGGACGGGCGGAGGCAGGCGGCGGGGCGGCCGCCCGGGTGGACACGCGCGCGCTGGTCGAGGAGCTGGCCGCCCTGGTCAGTCCGCCGCCAGGCTTCGTCATCGAGGCGGGCGATGGTCTGCCGGTGGTCGAGACCGCGCGGGCGCCGCTGACGCAGGCGCTGCAGAACCTGATCGGCAACGCGATCAAGCACCACGACCGCCCATCGAACGGGCATGTGCGGGTGGCCGCCGTGCCGCGCGGCGAGATGGTCGAGTTCACGGTGGCCGACGACGGGCCGGGCGTGGAGCCGAAGTTCCGCGAGCGCGTGTTCGGGATGTTCCAGACGCTCAGGCCGCGCGACGAGGTCGAAGGCAGCGGGATGGGACTGGCCATCGTCCGCAAACTGGTCGAACGTCAGGGCGGCGCGATCCGGCTCCACGATGCGCCCGGCGGTCGCGGCCTGGCCGTGCATTTCACCTGGCCGGCGCACGCAGGCGCGCGGGCCGGCCACCACGACCGCGACTCTCGGGAGAGCGACGATGCCGCCAGCCGTTAACCTGCTTCTGGTCGACGACGACGACGTCGACGTCCAGGGCTTCAAGCGGGCCTTCGGCAAGAGCCGGATCGGCAACCCGATCACGGTGGCGCGCGACGGCCTCGAGGCCCTGGAGATCCTGCGTGGCGAGAACGGCAAGAGCAAGCTGGCCAAGCCGCACCTGATCCTGCTCGACCTGAACATGCCGCGGATGAACGGGATCGAGTTCCTGGAGGCGATCCGCGCCGACGAGGACCTCAAGACCGCCTTGGTGTTCATGATCACCACGTCCAAGGCCGAGGAGGACAAGGCGCGGGCCTATGGGCACAACGTCGCCGGCTACATCGTCAAGCAGGACCCGGCCAACACGTTCATGCAGGCGGTGTCGCTGCTGGAGCATTACTGGAAGATCGTCGAGTTCCCGGGATAGGTGCGTTGAGCGGCACGACGCGCATCCTCCTGATCGACGACGACGCGGTGGATCGCGCCTCGGTCCGCCGGGCGCTGCTGAAATCGGGACTGCCGCATGCGCTGACCGAGGCCGCGGACGGGATGGCGGGGCTCGAGGCGGCGCGGGCGGCGACGTTCGACTGCGTGCTGCTCGACTACCGCCTGCCGGGGATCGACGCGGCGGCGCTGCTGGCCGAGCTGCTGTCGGACGAGGGCGGCAAGCAGGCGGTGCTGATGCTGACCGGCGAGGCCGACGTCGAGCTGGCGCTGCGGCTGATGCGGGCGGGCGCGCTCGACTACCTGACCAAGAGCGAGATGACGCCGTCGGGACTGGCGCGCGCGATCCGCTACGCGACGGCGCGGCAGGCGTTCGTCATCGAGCTGGAGGAGGCCCGCCGCGAGGCGGAGGCGAAGTCGCTGGAGCTCGACACGCTCAACCGGCAGAAGGCGCTGCTGTTCTCGATCATCGCGCACGATCTGCGCAACCCGTTCCAGGCGCTGCTGACGTTGTCGACGGTGCTGAGCCGGGCGGTGGCGGATCGGGACCACGCCTCGATCGAACGGCGGGCCCAGGGGATCCACGACGCGGCGGCGCAGGCGCACGCGCTGATGGAAAGCCTGTTCGCCTGGGCGAGCGTGCAGATGGACACCCTGGCGGTGACGCTGGCCGAGATGGAGCTGGGCGACGTCGTCGACGAGACGATGCGCGGGGCGGCGCAGGCGGCCGCCGACAAGGGGATCGCGCTGCGCGCGGCGGCAACGGCGGCACGCGTGCACGCCAACCGCGACATGCTGGCGACCGTGCTGCGCAACCTGGTCAGCAACGCGGTGAAGTTCACGATGCCGGGCGGCTCGGTGAGCGTGGCGGCGGTGCCGTTTGCCGGCGGGGTCGAGGTGAGCGTGGCGGACACCGGCGTCGGGTTCGCGCCGTCCAAGCTCGACGAGCTCTTCAGGCTGGACCGGAGGAGTTCGACGAACGGGACGGCGGGGGAGCGCGGCAGCGGGCTCGGACTGCTGTTGTGCCGCGACCTGCTGGCGCGGCAGGGAAGCGTGCTCGAGGTGCGCAGCGTGGTGGGGCAGGGAACCACGTGCGCGTTTCGGCTGGGGGGCGTGAAGCCGGGGCTCCGCCCCGGACCGCGCCAGGAGGCGGCGCCTCCTGGACCTGGCTCGACGTGAGCGGGGCGGGTCGGGAGTCCGAGCGTGCCGGGGCACGAGCCTACTGCCGACGCCTCCGGCTGAGCGCCGTCTGCAGGATGACCGCGGCAAGCAGGAACAGGCCGCTCGCCAGGTCCTGATAGGACGCGCTGAGCGTGCCGATCTGGTTGATGACGTTCTCGATGACGCCGAGCAGCAGCACGCCCGACAGCGTGCCGAGCATGGTGCCGACGCCGCCGGTGAGCAGGACGCCGCCGATGACGCAGGCGGCGATCGATTGCAGCTCGTAGCCGGTGCCGGCGCTCGACAGGCCGCTGTCGAGATGTCCGGCGAGCAGCGCGCCGGACAAGCCGGCCAGCGCGCCGCTCAGGACGTAGGCGGCGACTTTGACCCGCTCGACGCGCACGCCGAGCATGCGGGCCGCCTCCTCGTTGCCGCCGATGGCGAACACCGCCGTTCCGAACGGGGTGGTGCTCAGGACGACCGCGCCGATGACCGTGAGTGCCAGCAGGATCCAGATCAGGTTGCCGACGCCCAGCACGGTGCCGTTCGGAACGAGCGAGAACAGGCCGGGATCGGCGATCACCAGGCTCTCGCCGGCGAGCAGGACCGCCGCCGCCTTGACCGCGAGCAGCGCGGCCAGGGTGACGATGAAAGGGGCCATGCGGGCGCGGGCGATCAGCAGACCGTCGACGAGGCCGACGGCCGCGCCCATCAGGATGGGCAGCGCGAAGGCGGCGAGCGTGCCGTAGGGCATGGCATAGGCGGCGAGCACGGTGCCGAGGCCGACCACCGAGCCGACGGCGAGGTCGAAGCCGCCCATGATGATGACGAAGGTCTGGCCGACCGCGACGATGCCGAGGAAGCTCGCCGCGACGGCGACGTCCTGGAGGTTGCCCAGGCGCAGGAAATCCGGGAAGGCGAGCGAGGCGACCACCAGCGCCGCGACCAGGACCGCGACCGCGATGCGTGCCTGGACGAAGGCGACCAGGCGCTCGCGCCGGTCGGCACCCGTCGGCGCCGGCGCGGCGAGCGCGGTGCTCACGCGCCGCTCCTCTGGAAGTAGAGGGCGGCGAGCGCGGTGCTCACGCGCCGCTCCTCTGGAAGTAGAGGGCGGCGACGATGAACACCGCCTTGATGATCTGGGCGTAGGTGGCGTTGACGTCGTTCATGATGAAGCTCGCATCCAGCACGCGCAGCAGCAGCACGCCGAGCACGCTGCCGGCGATCGAGATGCGGCCCCCGGTGAGCGGCGTGCCGCCGATCACGGCGGCGGCGATCGTGTCGAGCTCGAAGCCGACGCCGATATAGTTGGAGTCCGCCGCACCCAGGCGGGCGGAGGCGAACACGCCGGCCAGGCCCGCGAGCAGGCCGCTGCCGCCGTAGACGAGGAACAGGGTGGCGTCGGCGGGGATGCCGGCCAGCACCGCCGCGCGGCGGCTGGCGCCGACGAAGACGATGCGGCGGCCGACGACGGTGCGGCGAACCAGGAACCAGATCGCGGCGGCGGCCGCCAGTGCGACGATCGCGACGAGCGGGATGAAGGCCACCGCGTCCTGGCCGAGGTGGCTGAGCAGGCCCGTCGCGGGAAGGTCGCCGCGCGCGCCGCCGAGCATGGCCTGGGCGAGGCCGCGGCAGGCGACCAGGAGAGCGAGGCTCGAGATCAGCGGGTTGATGCCGAGCACCGCCACCAGGGCGCCGTTCAGCAGGCCGGCACCCAGGCCGGCGGCGACGCCGGCGAGTGCGGCGACCGGTTGGCCGGCGGCGAGGCTGACGCCGATCGCGGCCGAGCTCAGCGCCATCACCGAGCCGACGGAGAGGTCGATGCCGCGCGTGCCGATGGCCAGCGACTGGCCGAGCGCGATCAGGATCACGGGGGCGGCCTCGAACAACAGGCTCTGGGCGACGAACGGATCGGCGAAGCCGGGAGTGACGGCGAGGTCGAGGGCGACCAGCAGCGCGAAGGCGAGGTAAACGCTCCAGGTTCGTACGAAGCGGCTCAGGCGGTCGCGTCGTGACGCGTCGTGAGCCGCGGTGGAAGTCACCGCGCTCATGCCGCGGCCTCGGCGCCGCCGGAGAGCAAGGCGAGCAGCGCGTTGGCGTTGGCGTCGGCGACATCGACCTCGCCGGCGACGCGTCCCTCGCTGAGCACGACGAGGCGGTCGCACAGCTCGAACAGCTCCTCGACCTCCGACGAGGTGACGAGAACCCCCAGGCCCGCCTCGGCGAGCGCGCGGATGGCGCGGTGCACCTCCGCCTTGGCGCCGACATCGATGCCGCGGGTGGGGTCGTCGAGCATGATCGCGCGCGGGCTCGCGCTCAGCGCGCGGGCGAGGAGCACCTTCTGCTGGTTGCCGCCGGAGAGCTGCCCGATCGGCTGGGCCGGCCCGCTGGTTCGGATGCCGAGCTCGCGGATGAATCGGGTGACGATCTCGTCCTCGGCCGAGCGGCGCAGCACGAGGCGGCGTGAGATGCGGTCGAGCACCGAGGCGGTGACGTTCTCGCGCACCGACAGGAGGGGAAAGATGCCTTCCGAGCGACGGTCCTCGGAGAGGAAGCCGAGGCCACCCTCGATGGAGCGCCGCGGCGTCGGATGCCCGATCGCGTGGCCGGCGACGGCGACTTCGCCCCGGTCGGCGCGCTCGCCGCCATAGACGGCCTTCATCAGCTCGGTGCGGCCGGAGCCGAGCAGGCCGGCGAGGCCCACGACCTCGCCGGGGCGGACCTCGACCGAGACGTCGCGCACGCGGGTGCGCCAGGACATGTGGCGGGCGGAAAGCGCCGCGTCGCCCTCGGTCGGAACCGGCGGGCGGCGCTCGACGAGGCGAGCGCCCTTGCCGCCGAGCATGGCGGCGACGAGAGCCTCGCGCGGCAGCTCGGCCGTCGGCGCGCTGCGGACCGAGGCGCCGTCGCGCAGCACCGTCAGGCGGTCGCAGATGCTGTAGCACTCGGACAGGCGGTGGCTGACGAAGACGATGCCGCAGCGCTCGGCCTTCAGGCGCGCCACGGTGTGGAACAGGAGCTCGACCTCGGCGGCCGTCAGCGCCGAGGTGGGCTCGTCCATGATCACCACGCGCGCGCCGAGCGAGGCGGTGCGGGCGATCGAGACCATCTGCTGCAAGCCGAGCCCGAGCGAACCCAGGCGGGCGCGCGGGTCGATCGGCAGGCCGAAGCGGGCGAAGATCGCCGCCGCCTCGCGCTCGGTGCGGCGCCGGTCGATCAGCACGCCGGCGCGCCTGGGCTCGCGGCCGAGGAAGAGGTTCTCGGCCACCGAGCGCTCGGGGATCAGGTTGATCTCCTGGTAGACGGCGGCGACGCCGGCGAGCTGCGCGTCCTTGGGCGAGGCGAAGCGGACCGGGGTGCCGTCGAGCCTGATCTCGCCCCCGTCCGGCTGATAGAAACCGGTGAGTATCTTAATCAGCGTCGACTTGCCGGCGCCGTTCTCGCCGAGCAGGCCGTGCACCTCGCCCGCGGCGAGACCGAACGAGACCCCCCGCAGCGCGCGCACGACGCCGAAGGTCTTCTCGACGTCGCGCGCCTCGAGCAGGACCGTCCCGTCCGGCACCGCTCGCGGTCCGCTCAGTAGGGCGTGCCGCTCGAGATCGCCTGCGACGCGTTGGCCTTGGTGTAGAGCGCGTCGGACATGATGATCTTCTGCGGCACCGGCTGGCCGGCGAACCACTTGGTCAGCGCGTCGAAGGCCTGCGGGCCGAAGCGCGGGTTGGTCTCGACGTCGGCGTTGGCCTGGCCGTCGGCGATCGCCTGGACGAGCGCCTTGGTGCCGTCGATGGAGACGATCTTGACCTGGCTGCCGGGCCGCTTGCCGGACTGCTTGAGCGCGGTCATCGCGCCGAGCGCCATCACGTCGGCTTGGGCGTAGACCGCGTTGACGTTGTGGTGGGCGAGGACGAGCTGCTCCATCACGCGCTGGGCGTCGGTGGTCGACCAGTTGCCGGTCTGCGCGGCCAGCAGCTTCATGCCGGGATGCTGTGCGATGCCTTGGGCGAAGCCCTGCGTGCGCTCGGTCTCGACGTTGTTGCCGTAGGCGCCCTGGATCTCGATGATTCGGGCCTTGCCGCCCGTGACCTGTGCCATGACCGCGGCGGCGCGCTGACCCTGCTTGAGGAAGTCCGATCCCATATTGGTGATGATCTCTTTGCAGGCCTGGCCGGCGGTGACGCGGTCGATGGTCACCACCGGGATGTGCTTGGCCGCCGCCTGGTCGAGCGCCGGCTGCAGGCCGGTGGAGTTCAGCGGTGCCACGATCAGCGCCTGCGCCCCCTGGCTGATCATGCTCTCGATGTCGGCCACCTGCTTGGCCTGGTTGTCGTTGGCGTTGGTGTAGAGGAGCTTCGCACCCGCCTTGCCGGCCGCGTCGCGGACGGACTGGGTTTCGCCGGCGCGGAACGGATTCTGCTCGTTCTCGGACTGCGAGAAGCCGACCACCATGCCGGACAGCGCGGCGTGGCTGGGGCTCGGGTTGGTGCAGGTTTCGGACGACGTGGTCTCGATCTTCTGCGCCCCCTGGGCGTGGGCCGGCGGGACGGCCAGCGACGTGGAACAGGCCAGTGCCGCCACCAAGGCCAGCCTGTTCCTGTTGGTTTCGACCCTCATCATATCCTCCCACAATTCGTTGAGCGGAGATGATCACAGGCGCCGCTGATTGTCACGCGCGAGCGGGGAGGGTCGACGTCGCGGCTCTGCCTCCCAAGCCCCGCCCGGGTCCGCACCCCTGTGGCCGCCTCACTTCGAGCGCAGAACCGCCAGCCGGGCGGCTTCGCCGAGCGCGCTGACCAGGACGATGCCGGCGAGCATGCGCTCGAAACCGGCCAGGTTGGCGGTCTCGGCGCCGACGGCCACGACGATGGCGGTGGCACCGCCGGCCGGACTGGTCGCCTTGAGCGCGACCTGCAGGGCGGCCGCGACCGCGGCGGCAATGACGACGGCAAGGACGCGGGCGTAGAGCAGGGGATGCGGAGCCATGAAGGGTGGAAGAGCGGCGGCCTGGGCGGCGGCGACGCCGGCGAAGCCGCCGGCGAGGCCACAGAGCTGGCCGACGCCGTTGCTCCAAGGCTTGGCGCTGTCGCTCTCGGGGTTGAGGATCTGCGCGAAGGCCGAGGAAGCCAGACTGGGCGCCAGGATCGGCGAGCGCGTCCAGACCGCGACCAGGGCGATCGCGCCGAGCACCAGGGTCGCGGCGGCGATCTGCAGGACGCGCGTCATCGAGGCAGGGCGTGCCGCCCGCGATCAGGGTTGCAGCAGAACCAAGTAGACGACCTGCCAATAGGGGGCGGCGAAGAGGATCACCGCGCCCGCGAGGCCGGTCCACACCAGCACCGAGCCGGTGGCGACGACGCCGTTGGTCCAGTTGCTGCGGGCGGCCGCGACCGAACTGGCGGTCAGCCAGGCCCAGACCAGGAAAACGACGACGAAGAGCCAGAAATACATGTCAGGTGGCCCTCATCTCAGTAGGCGCCGTCGTTGGACGCCTGGACGTAGACGCGCTCGGAGAAGTGAGTCATCCACCACAGGCGCTGGTCGGGCTGGATCGAGGTGTCGGCCGACGCGATCGGGCAATAGGCCACGGTCAGGCCGTTGACGATGGCGTCCTTCTTCATGTCGGGCGCGGCGGCGCGGACCGCGGCGACGAGCTTGTCGGTGGTCTGCAGCATGGTCGGCAGGGTGATCGACTGCAGCAGGTCGGCGACGTGGGTGCCGGGGTCGGCGATGATCTTCTTCAGCTCGGCTTGCGCCAGCGGCGGGCAGCCGCCGGGCCGGGCGCCGTTGAGCAGCGTCTTGGTGTCGGTCTTGATCAGGCCGGCGAGCAAGAGGCTGGCGTTCTGCGGGGCGGCGTTGCTCCAGGCCTGGCGGACATAGTTGGTGACCGCGACCACCTCGGCGTCGGTCATGCCCGAGCCGACGCCGGGCATCATCGCCCAGGGGCCGCGCGCTTCCAGGCCGCCATAGATCACCCGCAGCACGTCCTGGGGCCCGTAGGCGGTCACCATGCCGTTGCCGTCCAGCGCCGGGATGACGTTGGCGATGCCGCGGCCGTTGGCCTGGTGGCACATGGCGCAGTGGTTGAAGTAGACGTGCGCGCCCTGCTGCATGATCGGGCTCTGCAGGGAGGCCTGGCGCGGCGGGTAGCCGGCGAGGTCGGCGGGCTTGGTGCGCAGGTAGGCGACGATGTCGCTCAGGTCGCTGTCGGGCAGCTTGCTGGAGCTGATATCGACCATCTCGGCCATCGGCCCGGCCACCGTGCCCATCGCGGTCGAGTAGCCGCGCTTGAAATAGGAGACCAGGTCGGCGTCGCTGAAATTGCCGAGCCCGTCGATCTTGTCGTTGTAGAGGCTCGGTGCGTACCACTTGGTGATCGGGCCGCCCTGCAGCCGCTTGGCCCAGGTCGTGTTGCCGAGGAAGTTGCGGTTGTTGTGGCACTCGCCGCAATGCTCGAGTCCGTCGACGATCCACTTGCCGTGGTTCTGCGACGCGGTGAGCTTGGGGTCGGGGTGGAAACGCCCCTGCGTGTTGAAGAACAAGTTGTAGACCGGCAGCACGATGCGCATGTTGAACGGGAACCAGATCCTGTTGCGCAGGCGCGGCGCATAGACCGGATCGGTCGACATCAGGTAGGCGTAGATCGCGTCGATGTCGTGGTCGCTGAGCGTGCGGTACCAGGGATAGGGCATCGCCGGGTAGATGTAGGTGCCGTCCTGGGCGATGCCGTCGCGCATCAGGCGGCGGAACTTGGCCACCGTGTAGCGGCCCATGCCGGTGCGGCGGTCGGACGTGATGTTCGGTGTCGAGATCGCGCCGAACGGCATGCCCATATATTGGCCGCCGGCGAGCGTGCGGCCGCCGTTCGCGTTGTGGCAGCCCTCGCAGTCGCCCATGTCGGTGAGGTACTTGCCGTAGGCCACCGTGGCGGCGGGAGCGGGCTGGTAGCCGGCGGGCTTCTGGCCGTCGACCTGGTAGGGCGTGTTGAGCGTGACCTTGCCCATCGGCATCTGCACCGCGGCGCGGCCGGAGGGGGCGACCAGGGCGGTGGCGGCGAGCAGGCCGCCGGCGAGGCAGGCGGCGACGGTGGTCTTCTTCACTGGGCAGGTCCTCCCTGCGCCACCGTGCCGAGCTGCCCGTCGAGGGAGGCGGTGCGCGAGGGCGCAGGACCGGTCAACTCGGGATAGGCGGCAAGGTTGCTGGCGCCATAGAACGGCGCGTAGGCGCCCTGGTGGCAGGTGGCGCAGTTGATCTTCGCCACGTCGCCGTAGGGGCCGCGGCGCGCGGCGGGAAAGACGTTCGTGATCGGCTGCATGAAGGCCTGGTTGAGGTCGCGGACCATGGCGATGCCGTACCAGGCGGTGGTGCGGTTGGGCGTGCCCTGGTCCCATTCCTCGAAGGCGCGGGTGTTGTGGCAGTAGACGCAGCCGACGCCGAGACTGTCGGCGAAATGGATCATCAGCGCGTAGGTCCAGTCGGCCTGGTCGATGGAGGCGCGGTCGCCGCGCGGCAGCGGCGTGGTCGAGGTGACGCGGATCGGCGCCGCCCGCAAAAAGAACGGCACGAAGGGATCGTAGGGCAGCGCGCTGTCGCCCGCGGCGGGAGCGGGCAGGTTCTGGCCGACGTCGGTCTCGGCGATCCTGGAGGCGCCCCCGGGCGGCGGGGCGATGAACCAGACGTTGGCCGGCGCGCCGTTGCCGCGATGGCAGGTGTTGCAGGTGACGCCGGCGGCGCCGACGTGGGAGCGCCAGTTGGTGTTGATGTAGCGCGTCATCTCGATCATGTGGCGCGCGACGGTCTTCTCGTAGATCTTGTCGTCGGCCATGTTGACCGCGGAATGGCAGTAGGAGCAGCCGATCGTCGGCGCGACCCAGGTCGACATCGCCGCCATCAGCCGCAGGAATTCGTTGGCGTCGACGTTCTTGAGCACCTGGATGTTCTTGTAGGCGGCCTGCGCGGTCTGGCCCGCGGGTTGGACGGGCGGGAAAGCCGTGTCGAGGCGGTTGAGCGCGATCTCGCGTCGCTCGTAGCGCGGATTGTAGCCGACGATCATGCCGGTGCCGCGAAAGCCCAGTTCGGTGCCGTGGATCGGCAGGCCTTCGAAGGTGAAGGCGAGACCGACCGCCAGCGCCGCGACGACCACGGCGCCGCCGATCAGCAGCAGGCGGGTCAGGCTGCTGAACGCCAGGCCGAAGAGGCGGAACGGCGCCAGAAGGAAGCCGCTCATCGCGCCTGGTTCCCGTAGTCGGGGTCGGTGTTCAGCACGCCGCGCAGGTGGCCGGGGTCGGGGATGTAGGGATAGATCTGCGGGTAGTGCGGCGCGATGTGGTGCTTGACGCCCCATAGATACCAGTTGTCGACGGCGGTCCCGGTGAGCACGATGCCGATGCCGCCGGTGAGCGTGCACAGCGAGGCGAACCAGATCGCCCAGCGATGAATCGATTCGTAGCTGGCGTTGAAGCCCATGATCCAGCGCCAGAAGATGCCGGCGCGCTCGGCGGCGGTGCTGCGGTCGACCGACATCTCGATTTCGCGCTCGCCCCAGTAGCGGCCCACGGCGAGGATGGTGCCGCCATGCATCGCGAACAGCAGCGCCGAGCCGTAGAGGAACACGATCGAGAGCATGTGGAACGGGTCGTAGTAGAGGTTGCCGTAGCGGATCGACAGCGACGCGGTCCAGTCGAGATGCGGGAAGATGCCGAACGGCACCGCCTCCGCCCAGGAGCCCATCAGCACCGGGCGGATGAAGCCGCACACGAGGTAGAGCCAGATCGCCGACGCGAACGCCCAGGCGACATGGGTGCCCAGGCCGAGGGCGCGGGCGCGGCGGTAGACGCGCACCCACCACAGCAGGATGGCGGCGGTCAGGAAGAAGCCGGCCATCAGCCACCAGCCGCCGTGATTGAGTGGCGGGATCCGCAGGCCGTAGGAGGGCGCCGGCGGCTGCAGGCCGAGCCACGGCAGCTGGCGGATGAACTGGATCACGTTCCAGTGCACGGAGGCCAGCATGTTCAGGCCGATGATCTCGAAGGCGATGAAGCCGCAGGCGAACGACGCCAGCCCGATATAGCCGAGATAGAAGGGGCCGACCTGTGCCGATCCGAGCAGGCCGAGCACGTTGACGAAGACCGGCCTGCCGATCCGGTGCTCGCGGCCCCAGCGCAGCGGCGGGCCTTCGTAGCCGGGTCCGTCGACCCGCTCGCGGTTGAAGATGTTCTGGTATTCGATGCCGAAGCCGGTGCGGTAGTCGAGCATGTCAGTTGCTCCAGATCGGCAGGTTGAGCCACCAGCTCCACCATTCGGGCCAGCCGCGCGCCCACAACGGTCCGCTGATGACGATGCAGACGGCGCTCCAGACGCCGGCGTTGATCGCGCAGAACCAGCCGAGGCGGTGGATGCCGAGCTGGCCGATCGAGTAGACCATCAGGTCCCGAAAGAAAGCGTCCTCGTGCGCCGACGTCTTGACCGGCTCGTCGCCGCCCGGGTTCAGCGTCGAGAGGATGGCGCCCCCATGCATCGCCAGGATGAAGCACGTGGTGAAGAAGAACGTGATCGCGATCATGTGGGCGGGGTTGTAGTGGAAATCGATATACTGGTAGCCGACGTTGCTGACCCAATCGAGATGCGCGATGATGCCGTAGGGGAAGGCGTAGCCCCAGGCGCCCATCAGGACCGGTCGGATCACTTCGAGCGTCACGTAGGCGAGGATCGCGCCGGAGAACGCGATCGGCACGTGCAGTCCCATGCCGAGCTTGCGCGCGACCTCGATCATGCGCAGGTCCCAGGAGACGAAGGCACCGATGGCGCAGAACGTGATCCACTGCCACAGGCCGCCCTCGCGCATCGGCGCGAAATGCAGGCCGTAGGCGACCGCCGGCGGCGCGATGTTGATCTGCCACGGGTTCCAGGTGGGACCGATGGCGGCCCCCCACAGGATCAGCAGCGTGCCGAAGATGGTGAAGAAGATCGTGGTGACGCCGAAGAAGCCGACGTAGAACGGGCCGACCCAGAAGTCAAACAGATCGCCCCCGACCAGCGTGCCACCCCGAACCCGATATTTGTGCTCGAAACTCAGCATCGCCATGGCGGGTTTACTCCGAAGCATGGGAGGCGGACCGGAGTCCGCCTCCCGGCAGGCTGGTCAGGGATTGCGGGCCGGCGGTGGCAGCGGCGCCATCTGCTGCGACATCGCGCCGGGCAGACGGTCGTGGTTGGGGCCGTCTAGCCAGTTGAAGCGGTCGGTGCTGAGCAGGATGAAGTGGATCGTCAGCGCCAGGACCAGCAGGAAACCGAACAGGACGATAAGCGTCCGGCGCGGGTCGAAGAGCATCCAGATGCGGAACATCGCGCGTGCTCCTCAGGTCAGGGAGGTAAGCAGGTGCGCGTGGCGCGTCACGCTGTCGATCACCAGCTGCGAGGTGCGGTAGTCGCCGCCCCAGGGCCGCCAGAGATAGGCGAGGAAGTGCGCGACCACCGCGATCCCGGTGAAGATGAGAAAGCTCAACACGAAGATGCGGTTGAACTCCCGCGCCTCCACTTCCGACAGACCCGACAGGGTCGTTCTGCGTTCATACTCGGTCGCCATGGGTGGTGCCTCCTTTGGTCCTTTCAGGACGGGGTTGCCGCGAGGGTGGCGGGCCGGCGCTCGAGCCGCGGCGTCTCGAGGTCGTCGTTGGTCGTGCCGGGCAGGCATGCCCGCACGCGCCCGGTGGTGACGCGCCGCTCGCCGGCTTCGCGGGCGGCGCGTTCGATGCGTTCGCGCAAGCTCTTGGCGGCGGAGATGCGGACCAGGAACGTCTCGCCTTCGAGATGCTGGTCGAGCAGCGACGCGGCCTCGGCGTCCCACGCGATCACGGTGCGGGCGTGCGTCGCCTCGATGCTGTCGAGGTCGCGGCCGAGCGGCAGCATGTTGAAAAGCGCGTCGAACAGCGCGTTGCAGTATTCCTGGACCAGCCAGGTGGCGCCGGCATAGCCCATGAACGGCGTGCCGAGGCTGCGGCGGATGATCGCGCCCGGGAACGACGCCGGAATATACACCGCGCGCAGGCCCAGCTCGGCGGCGTAGATGCGCTCGTTGTTGGAGCCGAACAGCACCGCGGGCCGCGCGGCGGCGAGGCCGGCGCGGACCGCTTCGTTGTCGGGCTTGATCCCCGGCCGGCGGGCGTGGGCGAAGGCGCACGGAATGCCCAGTTCGCCCTCGAGAAATTGCCGCAGGCCGTGCTCGTAGGTGGCGGTGGCGACCACGGCGAAGGCGGAGGTGGCGAAGAAATCCTGCGTCACGCTGCGCCACAGATCCCAGATCGGCTTGACGGTGTCGCGCTTCTCGCGGGCGATGAAGGGTTCGGGATCGACGCCGGCGAGCTCGCCCAGCGCGCGCAGGAAGTTGGTGGTGGCGAACAGGCCGATCGGCGCCTGCAGGTAGGGCTTGCCGAGTTCCTCGCAGAGCAGGCGGCCGAACTCGCGGTAGAGGCAGACATTGACGGCGGCGTCGGCGAGGCGCGGCACGTCGTCGAGATGCGCGCCCATCGGAAAGACCAGGTTGACCTCGCAGCCGATGCCCTCGACCAGGCGCCGGATCTCGGCGAGGTCGGAGGGCATGTTGAAGGTGCCGTGGATGGCGCCGACGATGTTGACCAGCGGCCTGGTCTTCGCTTCGGCGGGCGCGCCGGGGCGGCGGACGACGGTCTTCTTGGGCTTTCGGGTTCCGAACTGCGTCCAGAGCCAGTTCAGCGCGCGGTCGGCGCACTGCCATTGATCCTCGTCGATGGTGCGCGGGATGAACCGGTGGAGGTTGGAGCCTTCGGGTGTGACGCCGCCGCCGATCATCTCGGCGATGCTGCCGGTCACCACGACGCCGGGCATCGTCATGTCGCCGGCGCGGTTGGCCTGCGCCATCGCGCCTTCGGTGCCGTTCATCGACAGATGGTCTTCGTTCAGGCCGGTGACCGAGACCGGCAGCTCATGCGGCGGCAGCGCGTCGGTGTAGTGCAGCACGGCGGTCACCGGCAGGTTCTCGCAGCCGACCGGGCCGTCGATGATCACCCGCAGGCCGCGGATGGCGGAGAATGCGTAGACGGCGCCCCAGTAGCCGCCGGCGCGGTCGTGATCGATGATCCTCACGCGGGCGCCCCGAAGAACTCGACCATGCGGGCGAAGCGCTCGCGGCCCCTGGTCTGGGCGGCCACGATGCCGGCGATCGAGGCGGCGCCCGCGATGCCGAACAGCGGCCGCGAGGAGACGATATTGGTGAAGTAGATCGCCGGGATGCCGGCCTCCTTGGCCTTCTGCACCACCGGGGTGGTGCCGATGGCCAGATCCGGACGGACCTCGCGCATGGCGGCCACGTCCTGCTCGAGCGAGGCGCGGAACTGCACGTGGGTGCCGCGCGCCGCGAGCCATTCGCGGTCGGCGTCGCTCGAGGCCGTGCGGGGGCAGGCGGTGCCGACATAGGGGATGTCGGCGCCGGCCTCGCTCAGCAGGCGGGCGACGAGCAGTTCCGATCCCTCGTAGCCGGACACGGTGACGCGGGCGTCGAGGCGATTGGCGTCGAGTGCGGCGCGGATCGCGGGCAGGCAGGCCGCCTTGGCGCGGTCGATGTCGGCGGCGGCGGCGTTGGCGGCGCCGCCGCCCGCGTCGAGCCAGGCGTCGGTGCCGTCGACGCCGCCCGG
>CAXUBM010000024.1:0-14994 GCA_964249235.1 uncultured Acetobacteraceae bacterium
CACGGCCCGCCGAGCCCGTCACCGTGGAGGCCACCGCCAACGGCAGCCCCCGCTCCGTCGCCTTCAACGTCCAGGGTTTTCGCGTCGCGGTCCGCCCCCTGACCGGCGAGCTCCTCATCCTGCGTTGCGTGCACGCGGCGGACGCCGGCACCGTGCTCAACCCCATGCAGTGCCGCGGCCAGGTCGAGGGCGGCGTGGCGCAGGCGATCGGGGCCGCCCTCTACGAGGAGCTGCGCCTCGACGAGGCGGGCGGCATCGCCAATCCGGCCTTCCGCGACTACCATATTCCGACGATGGCGGATCTGCCGACGACACATTACCTGTTCAACGACAACTACGACCTAAAATTACCGTCCGGTGCCAAATCGATGAGCGAGAGTCCCTTCAACCCCGTCGCACCCGCACTCGCCAACGCGATCGCGGACGCCACCGGGGTGCGGCTGCGCGCCACGCCGATGGGCGCCGACAGGCTCTGGCGCGCGCTGCACGAGGCCGGCGTCCAGTGAGTACCCTTCTCGCCCGTCATGCCGATCTCGTCGTGACCATGGACGGCGCGCGGCGCGAGATCGCCTCCGGCGGCCTCTTCGCCCGCGACGGCATCATCGAGCGCGTCGGCGCGGACGACACCCTCCCCGACAGCGCCGACGAGGTGCTCGACCTCGCCGGCCAGATCCTCCTCCCGGGTCTGGTCAACGCCCACCACCATCTCGACCAGACCCTGACCCGCGCCATTCCGGCCGCCCAGAACGCCAACCTGTTCGACTGGCTCGGTGCCCACTACCGGATCTGGGCGCGCCGCACGCCCGAGGCCTCGCGCACCGCCACCCTGGTCGGGCTGGCCGAACTGGTGCTGTCGGGCTGCACGACGGCCTTCGACCACGCCTACCTGTTTCGCAACGGCTGCCGCGTCGACGATCAGGTCGGCGCGGCCGCCGAGATCGGCGTGCGTTTGATGGTCTCGCGCGGCAGCATGTCGCGCGGCCAATCGAAGGGCGGCCTGCCCCCCGACGACTGCGTCGAGGAGGAGGACGACATCCTCGCCGATTGCGAGCGCGTCGTCGGGCGCTACCACGACCCGTCGCGCGGCGCGCTTTGCCGGATCGTGATCGCTCCCTGTTCGCCGTTCTCGGTCAGCGAGCGCCTGATGCGCGACAGCGCGGCGCTGGCCCGCGCCCACGACCTGCGCCTGCACACCCACCTGTGCGAGACGCGCGACGAGGAGCGCTACACGTTGGGCCGCCACGGTGTCCGCCCGGTCGAGTACGTCCGCCGGCTGGATTGGCTCGCCTCCGACGTCCACTTCGCCCATGCCGTGCACGTCGACAGCGACGAGATCGACGAGTTCGCCCAGGCGGGCGTCGGCGTCTGCCATTGCCCGACCTCGAACATGCGGCTGGCCTCCGGCATCGCCCCGATCCGCCGCTACCTCGCCGCCGGCGTCGCCGTCGGCCTGGGCGTCGACGGGTCGGCCAGCAACGACGGCGGCGACCTGCTTGCCGAGACCCGCCAGGCGATGCTGCTGGCGCGCCTGGCGCTGGCCGTCGACGAGCCCGCCGACCCGGCCTGGTTTACCGCCCGCGAGGCGATCGAACTCGCGACGCTCGGCGGTGCGGCCGTGTTGGGACGGGACGACATCGGCGCGCTCGAAGCCGGGCGGTGCGCCGACTTCTTCACGCTCGACCTCCAGACGATCGGCTATGCCGGGGCACTGGCCGACCCCGTCGCCGCGATCCTCTTCTGCGCCCCGCAACGCGCCCGCCACACCTTCGTGCATGGGCGCGCCGTGGTCCGCGACGGCAGGATCGCGACACTCGACATGCAGCCCGTCGTCGCCGAACACAATCGCCACGCAGCCAGGCTTCTCGCATGACCCTGATCGCGCATCGCCACGGCAAGGCCCGAGTCCGCGTCCTGCGTCTGGACCGGCACGATCCCCGGCACCGGGTCCACGAGGCGTCGCTCGACGTGATGCTCGAGGGGCGTTTCGAGCGGTCCTACACGCACGCCGACAACGCGGGCGTGATCGCGACCGACAGCATCAAGAACATCGTCAACCTCGTCGCCCGCGAGAGCGTGTCGCTGAACGCCGAGGAGTTCGCGCTCGCCGTGGCCGCTCGGTTCCTGGCCCGCTACGGCCATGTCGATCGGGTAACGGTCGCCTCCACCCAGACCAGCTGGTCGCGCCTCGCGGTCGGCGGCGCTCCCCACCCGCACGCCTTCGTGCTCGACGCCAATGGCCAGCCCACCGTCCAGGTCGACGCCGGTCGCGCCCGGACCACCGTTCGATCCGGCATCGCCGGCATCACGTTCCTCAAGTCGACGGGCTCCGGCTTCACCGGCTACGTGCGCGACGAGTTCACCACGCTCCCCGAGACCGACGACCGCATCGCCGCCACCAGCATGACCGCGACCTGGTCGTGGTCGGCGGCACCGCCCGACTACGAAGGCTCGAACCATCGCCTCGTCTCGACGCTCCTGGCCGTGTTCGCCGACACCTACAGCGCGAGCCTGCAGGACAGTGTCTACCGCATGGCCGAGGCGGCACTCGTCGCCGTGCCGGAGGTGTCCGAGATCACGCTCGGCTGCCCGAACAAGCACTACCTGCCGATCAACCTCGCCCCGTTCGGCACCTCGGCCGACGGCCAGGTCTTCACGCCCACCGACGAGCCGCACGGCCACATCGAATGCACCGTGGGACGCTGAGTTGGCCGGCCTGATCACCATCACCAGCGGCCGGTACCGTTTCAGCGCGCGCCTGGAGGAACAGTCCGCACCGCGCACGGTGGCCCGGTTCCGGGCGCTGATGCCCTATCGGAACCGGATCGTCCATGTGCGTTGGAGCGGCGAGGCCTGCTGGATCCCGCTCGGCGAGTTTGTCTCGGAGCTGACGCACGAGAACGCCACCAGCTATCCGGCGCCCGGCCAGCTGCTCTTCTACCCGGGCGGCTACAGCGAAACCGAGATCCTGATCGCCTACGGCGCCTGTCACTTCGCGAGCAAGATGGGCTCCCTGGCCGGCAACCATTTCGCCACCGTGAACGGCAAGCTGGAGGAGCTGGCCGAACTCGGCCGCTCCGTCATGTGGCAGGGCGCCCAGGACATCGCATTCGAGACCGCCTAGTTCCCTATGGTCGACTATGTCGGGCTGCTCAGGGCCGTCAATGTCGGCGGCACCGGCAAGCTGCCGATGAGCGATCTGGTCGCGCTTTGCACCGGCGCCGGCTTCGGCGCGGTCCGCACCTACATCGCCAGCGGCAATGTCCTCTTCCGGTCCGACGCGACGGAGCGGGAGGTCAAGTCCGCCCTGGAGGAGCGCCTGCGCGCCTATGCGGGCAAGCCGGTGGGTGTTCTGGTCAGGACCAGGTCCGAGATGGCGTCGGTCGCCAGCGCCAATCCGTTCGTCGACGCGCCGCCGAGCCAGGTGATGGTCATCTTCCTCGATGAGGCGGTGACGCTCCACACCCTCGAGGGCGTCACCGGTCAGACCGGGTCCGAAACCATCGAACCCGGTGGAAGGGAACTCTACGTCCACTTCGCTGGTGGACAGGCCCGCTCCCGCCTCCGCATCCCGGCCGCGATCGGCGGAACCGCTCGCAACATGAACACGGTCTCGAAGCTGGCAACGATCTAGCGGGCCGTCGGGAGGCGCTGCCGCCCGACAGGATTGGGAACTGCGCCCCGCTCTACCCGTCGCTGATGAGGTAGTGGATCGGCTTGAACGCGAAGTTGTTCGACTGCGGCGCCGAGCAGGCGGTCAAGCCGACGATCAGGTCCATCTCCGCCCGCGCGACGAACCGATCACCGGCCCGGCTCAAGGGTGGCTTGACCGAGATCCGCCCCCCGGCGTCGATGACCACGTTCATGAACACGTTGAGCGTCGTCGGGATCGCGTCCGCAACGATCCCGAACGGCGACAATGCCTCCACCAGATTGCCGAAGCAGCCGCGATGCGGATGGGTATCGCCATACAGGATCCGGAACGTGTCCGCCGAGCAGGGCGTGAGCAGGAAGTCGTGCCGGCCCACCGTGTCCTCGGTGATCCGCATCATCACTCGGCTGCGGTTCGAGTAGATCGCGTCCCCCGCCGTGATCAGGATCCGTTCGGCGTAGTCGAGGGTGCGTCCCGAGGACATCACCTCGGCCGGGTCGTCGCGCGAGAATGCGAGCAGGTCGGCTACCTGTTCGCCTTCGGGATCGACAATCGTCAGTGTCTGCCCTCGTGCGAGCTGAAATCCGGCGCCCGATCGTGGCGGGATCTCGATCAATGGCGCGGGTCCGGCCGATGAAAGGGGGCCTGCCAGGCATCGTCGACCACGCGCCCGCTGTATTGCCGCGCTTCGGACCGCTCGCCGTGCCGCGCCAGCATCGGGTTGATGCCGCCGGAATAGGCGTCGTCGCGGGCCAGGATCTGGGTGCGAAGCTTCTCGTAGCGGCCGTCCGCCCGCAGCCGCTCGAACTGGTCGTGCAGGTTGAAGACGAGCGTTGGCTGCTCGAACCGCCGCGCGCGCCGGCTCGCGTTGGGGTGCAGACCGACGACGAAGAAGCTCTGCCCACCGAAGCTCAGCGAGAAGTGCGGGTCGTTCGGATCGGGACTGACCCGCACGTCCGCGGCCTGCTGACGGTGCACGTCCTTCTCGGTCAGCGACTGGACGCGTTGCCAGAGCGCTCGCTCGAAGGCCGCTTCGTCGATCGCGCGAGGTCCGTCGAACACCACCGCGAAGCTTTGGAACAGGACCGGCGCCGCCGCATAGGCCTGCGCGAAGGCGAGAAGCGAGGGGTAGATCCGAAGATCATCCCAGGACGAGGTGATGTCGCGAGCGACGAGGATCTCGAGCCTGGACGCGCGCAGCGCCGATTTCGCGCCCACGCAAGGGAAGTCGCGTTCCTCGATGAAGCGGCGGAAATGGCCGGCGAGCGGGTGATCGAAGTCGTTCGACCGAAACAGCGCGCGTTCGGAATCGCCCGCTCGCGCGAGTGTGGTTACCGTCTGGTTCATGGCCGCGAGTTGGCCTCGCGCGCAAAATTGGGAAGGGGCGATCCCGTCACGTTAAACTGATGCAGCCGTTGCGGTGTGCGCCCGCGCCGCCGATCCGAACCGCGGTGTCCAGGCGCCGTCACCGTGACGTCACGTCGCTCGGATCACGGTCGCGCTACGTCGCCCGGCATGCACGTTCCTCGATCAATCCCGCGCTGGGCGTTGGCGGCCTTCGTCCTGCCGTCGGCCCCGACCGCCGCGCCGGCGCAGACCTCGCCCGAGACCCAGACGATCCGACCGGCAACGACGACGACGCCGTCCGACTGTCGCCTTCGGTGATCGACGTCGCGCCGAACGGCCCCGGCCTCGGCTCTACCATCGCCGCGAACTCGACGCGTCGTCGATCCGGCACTGGACCGGCGGCCCCTACGGCGACGTCGGCGGCACGCCGTGGATCGCCCCCTGTCACGAGCTCGACCTGTCGGTCGCCGACACGTCACCGCGCCGCGATCGCCGCCCGTGACCCTGCGCGGCCAGATCTTCGACCTTCTCGACAAGGGCAAGATCGACGGGCTCGCCGGCTCCACGGTCGCCCACACGACGCCGCGCTACTGGACGCAGACCGGGCTGTCGGTGTCGGTCACCGCCAGCACCCGGTTCTGATGCCGATCAACTCCTCGCTCGCGGCCCTTCCCCCAACCCGCCGCCTGCGCCACGGTGCGGCCGCAACAGCCGAGGGTGCGGAGAGATGATCGAGCTGCCGTTCAAGATCACCGTTTGCGGACTGCAGGAGCTTGCCGGCCATGCCGCCGCCGGCGTCACCCATGTCCTGTCGATCATCGACCCGGACCATCCCTCGCCGACCGAGTTCGGCACCTACGGCGAACACGCGCTGCTCGAGCTTCGCTTCGACGACGTCATCGACGAGCAGCCCGGCAAGGTGGCACCCCAGCAGGAGGACGTCCGCAGGCTGCTGGCCTTCGGCCGCGACCTCGACGCCGAGATGCCCAAGGGCGCCCACCTGCTCGTTCACTGCCACGCCGGCGTTTCGCGCTCTTCGGCGTCGATGTCGCTGCTGCTCGCGCAGGCGACGCCGGAGCGGCCGGGCGAGGAGATCTTCCGCGAGATCCTCGCCATCCGCCCGCAGATCTGGCCCAACCTGCGCATCGTCGAGATGGGCGACGCGCTGCTCGGCCGCGACGGCGAGCTGGTGCGCGCCGTGCACGGCGTCTACCGGTCGCAGGCCGCGAAGCGGCCGGAGCTGATCGACGAGATGCGCAACAACGGCAGGGCGCGCGAGGTGGAGATCGCGCAAGCATGAACCGCGAGGCTCCACCCTCGACCCGCCGTGGCCGGGCCCGGACCCAGGACCCGCGTGAGGCCAGCTCCAGGAAGTGCCGCCTCCTGTGGGGGTGCGGGGCAGCGCCCCGCCGACAGGGCCGCAGGCGTTGCGTCGGGGCTGCAGCGGACGACGCCGGATCAGCTGCCGCGATAGGTCGAGTAGCTCCAGGGGGTGACCAGCAGCGGCACGTGGTGGTGGCCGTGCGGATCGGCCACTCGGAAACGGACGGGGATCTCGTCGAGGAATCGCGGTTCCGGCAGGCCAAAATAGCCGCCCACAACGAATGTCAGCTCGTAGGCGCCCGCCACGAGGGCCTCGCCCTCGAGCAGCGGCCGGTCGCAGCGTCCGTCCGCGTTCGTGGTCGCCTCGGCCACCACCACGCCCTGTCGCCGGAGCATCACCCGCACGCCCGCAGCCGGGCGTCCCGCCGCAACGTCGAGCACGTGCGTGGTCAGCCGCCCGCTCACGCGCCACCGAACGGGTGCACCGCCTCCCAGTGCCGGGCGATGTCGATCCGCCGGCAGATCCACACGCGTTCATGCCCGAGCACGTAGTCCAGGAAGCGCGCCACCGACGCCGCGCGTCCGGGCCGCCCCGCGAGCCGGCAATGCAGCCCCACCGACATCATCCTCGGTGCGGTCTCGCCTTCCCTGTACAGCACGTCGAAGCTGTCCCGCAGGTAGGCGAGGAACTCGTCCCCCGACGCCAGATTGCCACTGGAGAAGCGCATGTCGTTCGCATCGAGCGTATACGGCACCACGAGGAGCGGCCGCCCGAACCGCGCGTCCCAGTAGGGCAGGTCGTCGGCGTAGCTGTCCGCATCCCACGCGAAGCCGCCTTCCTCGGCGACCAGCCGCCGCGTGTTCGGGCTGCACCGCCCGAGATACCAGCCGAGCGGCCGCTCGCCCGTCACCTCCCGATGCACCTCGATCGCGCGGGCGAGATGCGCCCGTTCCCGCTCCTCGGCCACGTGCTGGTAGTCGATCCAGCGCCAGCCGTGCGACGCCACCTCGTGCCCCGAGGCGATCATCGCCCGCGCCACCTCCGGGTGGCGCATCAGCGCCATGCCGACCGCGAAGCAGGTGAACGCCACGCCGCGCTCATCGAAGAGGCGCAGCAGCCGCCAGACCCCGGCCCGGCTGCCATATTCGTAGAGGCTCTCCATGCTGGCGTGACGCGCGCCGCGGATCGGCGCCGCGCCCGAAATGTCGGACAGGAACGCCTCCGACTCCGGGTCGCCGTGCAGGATCGATCGTTCGCCGCCTTCCTCGTAGTTGACGACGAACTGCACCGCGATGCGCGCTTCACCCGGCCATCGCGCATGCGGCGGCCGTTCTCCGTAACCGACCAGGTCGCGCGGATAGGTCATCGCTCGCCTGCCCCGGCTTGCTAGAGTGGGCATCGTGATCGAAGCCGCCGAACGCATCCAGTCCCGTCTGCGCGAGCTCGCCGCCTGCACCGACGGTCCCGGCCTGACGCGGCTTTACCTCTCGCCGGCGCACCGGCGCGCCACCGGCCTGGTTCGGGGCTGGATGGAGGAGGCCGGTCTGCGGACCAGGCTCGACGACGCCGCCACCCTGGTCGGCACCCGACCCGGCGCCGACGGCATCCCCGCCCTGCTGCTGGGCTCGCACCTCGACACGGTCCGCGACGCCGGCCGCTACGACGGCTGCCTCGGCGTGCTCGCCGCCATCGAACTGGCCCACGCCGCCCCGTCGCTCCCCTACCCCGTCGAGGTCCGTGCCTTCGGCGACGAGGAAGGCGTGCGCTTCCCCGCCACCCTGACCGGCAGCCGCTCGACCGCCGGCCGGTTCGACCCCGCCTGCCTCGACCTGGCCGACATCGACGGCATCACCTTGCGCGACGCCCTCGCGAGCTTCGGCCTCGACCCCGACCGCCTCGCCCGCAACCAGGACCGGGCACGGGCCTTCGCCTATCTCGAGCTGCACATCGAGCAGGGCCCGGTGCTCGAGCACCAGGACCGCGCCCTCGCCGTGGTGACCGGCATCGCGTCCGCCGCCCGTCTGGCGGTCGAGGTCACCGGCCGCGCCGGCCCCGCCGGCCCCGTTCCGATGCATCTCCGGCAGGACGCGCTTGCCGCCGCCGCGTCCATGGTCACCGCCGTCCGCGAAGCGCCCCGGGGCACCGGCGGTGTCGCCACCGTCGGCCAGATCACGGTCGCTCCCGGCGCCGTCAACGTCATCCCCGGCCACGCCCGCTTCACGGTCGACCTCCGTGCGCCCACCGATGCCGAACGCGAGGCGCTCGAGACCCGCATCCGCGCTCGCCTCCGCCGGGTCGCCGAGGCCGAGCGGATCACGCTCGACATCGCCCTGACGCACCAGGCCGCCGCCGCGCCCTGCGACGGCCGCCTGCGTCGGCTCCTCGCCCGTTGCATGGCCGACCCGATCGAGCTCGCCAGCTTCGCCGGCCACGACGCCATGGCGATCGCACCGCTCTGCCCGATCGGCTTGCTCTTCGTCCGCTGCGCCGGCGGCATCAGTCACCACCCGGACGAATCCGCCTCGACGGCCGATGTCGCGGCCGCCCTGACCGCCCTCTTGCGGACCCTGCAGGCCCTCGACCCGGCCGAGTTCGACCGGTCGTGACCCTCGACGAGCTCAACGGCCTCGACGAGCCCGCCTTCGTGCAGGCGCTCGCCGGCGTCTACGAGCACTCCCCTTGGGTGCCCGCCCGGATCGCCGCGCACCGCCCCTTTCCGACCGTCGATGCTCTCGCCCGCGCCATGTCCGACACCGTCGCCGCCGCCGGCCGGGCCGAGCAGGATGCGCTGATTGCCGCCCATCCCGATCTTGCCGGCCGTCTTGCCCGCGCCGGCGAGATCGCCGACGCGTCGCGCGCCGAGCAATCCGGCCTCGGCCTCGACCGCCTGTCGGACACCGACTACGAGCGCTTCGACCGGCTCAACCGCGCCTATCGCGCGCGCTTCGGCTTCCCGTTCATCATCGCCGTGCGACGCCATACGCGCGCCAGCGTGCTGGCCGCCTTCGAGGAGCGTCTGCGCAACGGCGTCGACACCGAGCGGCGGACCGCGCTGGCGGAAATCGACGCCATCGCGCGGTTGCGGTTGGAAGGCCAGGGCGATGCCAGGGGGATGCCCGCAGCCATCCCCGAACAAACCTGAGTCCCCTGCGGGTCGAGACAGCGTCACCCTGGAGGCTGCACGGGCGGTCAAGGCGCGGTTGACAGCGGGGGGAATATTTTCAAGTCCGCTCTAACGGCTTCGGCGGCGAGGCCCCTAACACCCAGACAACGTCAACTCCGGCGTGACACTTCGCCCCCCATCGCCCGGCACACCGTGGCCACATGCGCGTCCGACAGGTCCGCATGGATCGGCAGTGCCAGGATCCGTCGCGACACCTCCTCCGCCACCGGCAGCGGCGTCCCGTCATGGTGCGGCGCGTAGGCCGGCTGTGCGTGCAGCGGTCGCGGGTAGTACACCGCCGTCGGCACCCCCGCATCGCCCAGGCGCGACCGCATCCGTTCGCGCGCCGCCTCGTCGGCGAGCAGCACCGAGTAGACCGCCCAGGCGCTCTCGCTGTCCGCCACCCGCGCCGGCACGACCACAACCTCGCGGAGTGCCGCGTCATAGGCCAGCGCGATCGCTTCGCGCCGCTGCAGCTCGCCCTCGAAGACGTCGAGCTTGGCCAGCAGGACCGCGGCCTGCAGCGTGTCGAGCCGGCCGTTCATGCCCGTCCGCAGCACCTCGTAGCGCGTGCCGCCCTCGCCGTGCGTGCGCAGGCTGCGATACAGCGCCGCCCGCTCCTCGCTCTGCGTGAACAGCGCCCCGCCGTCGCCGTAGGCGCCCAGCGGCTTGGACGGAAAGAAGCTCGCCGCCGTCGCGTCGGCCTCGCGCCCCAGCCGCCGCCCGCCGAGCGAACCGCCGAAACCCTGCGCGCAGTCGTCGAGCAGGAACAGGTCCCAGTCCGCCGCGATGTCGCGCAACGCCGGCCAAGGTGCCGGCTGCCCGAACAGATCCACGCCCACGACCGCGCGCGGCCGCAGCCGGCCGGCCGCGGCGACGGCCTCGATCCGGGCGCGCAGGTGCGCGGGATCGAGTTGAAACGTCGCCGGGTCGATGTCGACGAACACCGGCGTCGCTCCGAGCAACAGCGGCACCTCGGCCGTCGCCGTGTAGGTGAAGGCCGGCAGGAACACGGCGTCGCCGCGTCCGATCCCTTCCGCCATCATCGCGATCTGCAGGGCGTCGGTTCCGGACGAGACCGTCACGCAATGCCGGGCGCCGCAGAACGCGGCCAGCCGCGCTTCGAGCTCGTCCACCTCCGGCCCCAGCACGAAGCGGCAGTGGCCCAGCACCGCCTCCAGCCGAGCCCGCAGGGCCGGCGCGATCCGACGCTGCTGCGCCGCCAGGTCGAGGAACGGCACCGTCACGCCGCGGCCTCGGCGGGCGCGTATTCGGGCACCAACCGCTCCACGATGCCGCGCGCGTGGCCGACGTCGCCACGGCGCGCCGCGGCCTCGATCTCGTCGATGGCGCGCCCGACGATGGCGGGATCGCTGGTGCGCGGCAGCGCCATCAGCAGCCCGGGATAGCCGGTCGGCACCGGCGGCTCGTGGCCGTGGAACAGTTCCTCGAACAGTTTCTCCCCCGGCCGCAGCCCGGTGTAGGTGATGGCGATATCCTCGTCGGGCCGCAGCCCGGCCAGCCTGATCATCTGCCGCGCCAGATCGTCGATGCGCACCGGCGCGCCCATGTCGAGCACGAAGATTCCGCCGGCGGCCAGCTGGCGCGCCGCTTCGGTGCCGCTCCGCGCGCCGGCGACCGCCGCCTGCAGCACCAGGCCGACCGCCTCGCTCACCGTCATGAAGTAGCGCTGCATGTCCCGGTGGGTGACCGTCAACGGGCCGCCGCGTTCGAGCTGCCGCCGGAAGACCGGCACCACAGACCCCGTGGAGCCGAGGACGTTGCCGAACCGGACCGTGACGAACCGCGTGCCCGCGGCGCCGCGTCTCGTGTGCAGCCCCTGCGTGTACATCTCCGCCAGCCGCTTGGACGCGCCCATCAGGCTGGACGGATTGACCGCCTTGTCGGTCGAGATCACCACCATCGTCTCCACGCCCGAGACCAGCGACACGTCGGCGACGTTGCGTGTGCCGACCGCGTTCGTCATCAGCCCCTCGATCGGGTTGGCCTCGACCATCGGCACGTGCTTCAGCGCCGCGGCATGAAACACCAGTTCCGGACGGTGCGCCTCGAAGACCGCCCTCAGCCGTCCGCGGTCGCGCACGTCCGCGATCACCGACGCGAGCGGCACCGTCGCATCGAGCTCGAGCCCGATCTGCCACAGCGCGTATTCGCTGGAGTCGAGCAGCAGCAGCGCGCCCGGCTCCAGCGAGGCCACTTGGCGGCACAACTCGGACCCGATCGAGCCGCCGGCGCCGGTGACCAGGACGCGGCGCCCGGCGACCAGCTGCCGCATCCCCGCACGATCGAGCGGAACCTGCTGGCGGTTGAGCAGCTCCTCGAGCGAGACCGGTCGCAGCTCGATGTCGGCCGCGTCCGACATCGCCGTGGGCCGTGGCGCCCGACGCACGGCGACGTCGGCCCGGTTCGCCACCTCGATCAGCGTGGCGAGCGCCGGTCCCCTAAACTCCGGGTCGGTCACCACCAGCGCGTTGGGCGCTCTTCCGGCCGCCGCCAGCCGCGCGAGCACCGCGCCGGTCTCGTCGACCCGCCCCACGATCGGTCGTCCGTGGATCCGCCGTCCCGGCTGGTGGCCACCGAAGGCGAGCAGCCCTTCGACCCGGATCGGCAGCCCCGCGTGACCGATGGCGCGCAGGAACAGCTCCGCCGGCTGGTCGGCGCCGACCAGCAGCACCCGCTCGGTGCGCCCGGCTTTCGCCGCCGCCCGCCGTCCCTGCGCCATCCGGTAGGCGATCCGTGGTGCGGCCAGCAGGACCAGCAAGGTCAGGGCGTGGATCGCCGGGAAGGTGACGGTGGGCAGGGAGTAGCCCGTGACCAGCAGCCCGACCGCGAACAGCACCGCGCTCGCCGCCGACCCGGCCGCGACGCCCAGCATGTCGGCCAAGCTCGAGAACCGCCAATACTGAAGCTGCAGGCCGAAGGGCAGCCCGGCCACGACCAGCGTGATGGCGCCGCCGGCCACGAACCAGAGCGGATGGAGCAATCCACCTTTGGGATCGGCCAGATAGCGCGCGACCGGCGCCGCGACTGCCGCGAGCGCGCCGTCGAGCAGCATGTTGACCACAATCCGATTGACAGCACGCCGGCTCGCCATGCGCCGGTCATAGACCACCCGGCCCCGGGCTTGAAGTTCCCGGCCGATCGTTGCGATCACGCAGCCCTCCTGTCAGGTTCGCGTCTGACGACCGGGATCATGAGATGCGCGACCGCACGGCCCTCCTCGCCTGTCTGGCACTGCTTGGCGGCTGTGCCGCCAGCCAGTCGGAGCCCTCGTGCTCCCTTCGGACGGCGGCCGCGACCTTCGACGTCCCGACCGACCGAAGCAGGATTTTCGTCCCGGTCACCATCGGCACCGAGAGCGTGCCGTTCATGCTCGACACCGGCGCCGAGAACAGCATTCTCTCCACCGAGGCCGCCGACCACCTGAGCCTGCGCGACATCGGCAATCGCGAGCGCCACAACGGCAAATTCGTCGTGGAGGGCGCTGCGGGGTCCTTCATGACCTACCCGGTCGCCGTCCCGCATCTGCGCTTCGCCAACGGCGATCTCACCTTCGGCGCCTTCCTCGTCGGTCCGCTGTTCGGCAAGCCGCTCGACCAGGCGCCGGCTTACGGGCTTCTCGGCACGGACATCCTGTCGAATTGGGCTTTCGACATCGACCGGCCGCACGGCAAGCTGACTCTGTTCGACGAGGATGGCTGCCGAGCCGATCGTCCGCCCTGGTCCGGCGCCGTTCTCTCCGAAGCGCTCGAGCCGCTCTCGTCCGGGGAATACAGCCCGCTGGTGCGCTTCGTCTTGACCGTCAACGGACACGAACTGACCGCCGTCCTCGATACCGGCGCACCGTCCGCGATTCGCGGCGACGCTGCCGACGCTCTCGGCCCCGGCGACCTGACCGGGCCTACTCTCAAGGTCACCGGCGGCGGCCTGCTCACCTCCAAAAGCAAGCTCCGCCGGTTCGACCCTGTCGTCTTCGCTGGGCAGGATATCGGCCCGTTGCGGATGCTGGTGCTCCCCGACCTCAACGATGAGGCGAACGACATCCTGCTCGGCGAGAACTTCCTCATCCGCCACCGGGTCTTCGTCAGCTATCGACAACACCGGATCTTCATCGACCCGGGTGCGGGCTCTTGACCCCCCCGCGCCGGCGCCCCCCCGGCGGCCCCCCCCCCGCCGACGTGGCCGACAACCGGTCTCCGGTCCAGCTCCGCTCGATGATTGCACCCGAACGCTGCACCCGGCCAGGATGTCCTCGCCGACAGCGCGCTTTCGTCAGCTTCCTTCAGAACCCGATGTTCCTCGTGCCGACGATCCCCTAATGGGCGGCGCGATGATCGCCGCGGCCCTTCTCGCTCTCGCCCTGCTCTCCGCCGCCCTGGTCCGCGTCATGATCGGCCATGGCGTTCTCGACATCCCCGGCCACCGTTCCTCGCACGACCGCCCCACGCCCAAGGGCGGCGGCGTCGGCATCGCCGCCGCGTTCCTGGTCGGCTTCGCCGGCGCCGACCTCGCGGGCCTTCTGCCCGGTCAGGGCCTGCGCGTCGCTTCCCTCCTCCTCGCCGCGGTCCTGATCGCGACCGTTGCGTGGCTCGACGATGTCCGCCCGTTCGGGTTTGCCCCGAAGCTCGCCGCGCAATGCGGCGCGGCCCTTCTCGTCGTCCTGGGCGGCTGGACGATCCGCTCCGTCGGGCCGTTGCCGCTCGGCGTGCTCGCCGGCCCCGTCACGCTCGCCTGGATCATCTTCGTGGTGAACGCGGTGAACTTTGCCGACGGCCTGAACGGTCTCGCTTCGGGCGCCGTCCTGATCGCCGCGCTGATCGCGGCGCTGGCAGCCGCCGACACTGCACCACCCCTGCTGCCCGCCACCATGCTGCCGCTCGCCGCCGGTGTCGTCGGGTTCCTGCCGTTCAACTTCCCTCGGGCCAGGATCTTCATGGGCGACGTCGGCAGCCAGCTCTGCGGTCTGGTGACCGCGGCGGCGGCGGCCCCCGCCAGTCAGATACCCGACCGTCCGTGGGGCGTGGTCCTCATCCCCCTGGTTCTCGCACCACTCCTGCTCGACGTCGCCTTCACGCTCGTCCGCCGCCTGTGTGCCGGAGATCGCCTGACGGAGGCGCATCGCGGCCACCTCTACCAGCTTACCCACCGCGCGGGTGTCGCCGCCGTTCGGATCACGATGCTGGTATGGGCGCTCGCGCTCGCCGGCGCGGCGTTGGGCTTCATCGCATCCCGAGGGCCGGCAACCCTGGTCGTCACCAGCGCGCTGGCGGACGTCGCGCTGCTGGGCGCCGTCGGATGGTCGAGCCTCAAGAAGGCGCGTGCCGCCGTTCCGGAGCGTTGGTAGAAAGCGTCGGGTGCGGCGCCGGACCGACCGGAAAAGGCGGGTCCGGCGCCGCCGTTGCTCAGCCACTCAGATGGAAGTCGATGCCGGATGCCCAGCCGGCGAGCTGCGCGCCATGGGTGCCGTCGTCGACCCGGCGCTGCACTCCG
>CAXUBM010000025.1:0-14936 GCA_964249235.1 uncultured Acetobacteraceae bacterium
CCGCCGAAGCGGCGCGAACCGCATGGCGACGCGCCGGCGCCCGCGGCGCCGGTGCCCGCCGCGTCTGGCTGCGGCGCCTCCTGCACCACCCCGCGCGGCATGAATTCGAACACGCCTTGCCCGGCCGCCTCGCGCATGGCTGGCCCCGCACCGTGCACGCCCTGCGGGAGGCGCCGGCAACCGAGGGCACTTGGGAGGCGACGCTCCGCTGCCTGCAGGCACTCGAGCCCGCCGGCCGGCCCCTGGTCTTCCTTTCTTCGGCCCGCGCCAGCCCCGCCTTTGCACGGGCTTCCACCATCGCCGCCGACCGCTACGGCGGCCGCCACCTGCCCTGCCTCGGCCAGGAGCACGGCATGGTGACGCTCGCCAACGGCCTCGCCCTGCATGGCGGCCTGGTGCCGATCTGCGCCGCCCCCGCCATCGCCGCCGACCGTATCCGCCCGGCGCTCCGCCTGGCCGCCCTGACGGGCCGCAAGCTCGTCCAGCTGCTCACCGACGACGGCCTGTCCTCCGCTACCGAGGGTGCCGCCTTCCAGCCGGTCGAGCAGCTCGCCGGCCTGCGGGCCATGCCGGGCCTGTTCGTCTTCCGGCCGGGGTGCCCGGTCGAGGCGTCCGAATGTCTCGAGCTTGCGCTGCGCCGCCACGACGGCCCGAGCGTCATCCTGCTCTCCTCGGTTTCGACCGCGCCCTCGCGCGCCGCCGGCGCCGACAACGCGGTGCGCGGCGGCTATGTCGTCGCCGAGGCGGCCGGCACGCGGCAAGCGACGCTGATCGCCAGCGGCACCGAGCTGACCGTGGCCCTGCAGGCGCGCGTCTTGCTGCAGGCGGACGGCCTCGAGGTCGCCGTCGTCTCGCTGCCCTGTTGGGAATTGTTCGAGCGCCAGGACTTCACCTACCGGGCGCGGGTGCTCGGATCGTCGCCGCGCTTCGGCGTCGAGGCGGCGCACGGCTTCGGCTGGGAGCGCTGGCTCGGCGAGGGCGGGCGGTTCATCGGGCTGAGCGGCTTTGGGGCGAGCGGCGCCTATGACGAGCTGCGGACAAGGCTGGGGTTGACGGCGGAGCTGGTCGCGACGGCGGTACGGGGCGCCATGCGCCAGAATGCGTCGCGCGCCGCCCCCAGCCCCGCCGGGGGTAGCACCCCCGGGCTCGACCGACCGAACTAACTCTCCCTTGGGGGCGCGGCTCCAAATGCTCTATGCGTGCGCCTTCCACCAAGGAGAGCTTCCATGGCTGTGCATGTGGCCATCAACGGTTTCGGACGGATCGGGCGGCTGGTGCTGCGTGCCATCTGCGAGAGCGGACGCGACGACGTGGTCCCGGTGGCGATCAACGACCTCGGCTCGGTCGAAGCCAACGCTCACCTGTTTCGCTACGACAGCGTCCATGGTCGCTTTCCGGGCGAGGTGACGGTCGAGGGCGACAGCATCACGGTCCGCACCGCCGCCGGCAAGACCTACGGCCCGATCAAGGTCTCGGCCGAGCGCGACCCGTCCAAGGTGCCCTACCAGGGGGTGGATGTGGCGATGGAGTGCACCGGCCTGTTCACCAAGAAGGAAGCCGCCGCCCAGCTCATCACCGCCGGCGCCCGCAAGGTCCTCGTCTCGGCGCCGGCCGACGGCGTCGACGCCACCGTCGTCTACGGCGTCAACCACGACACGGTCACCGCCGACATGACCGTGATCTCCAACGGCTCCTGCACCACGAACTGCCTCGCCCCGATGGCCAAGGTCCTGCACGAGACCTTCGGCGTCGAGCGCGGCTACATGGTCACCATCCACTCGTACACCGGCGACCAGCGCACGGTGGACACGCTGCACAAGGACCTGCATCGCGCCCGCGCCGCGGCGCTGTCGATGATTCCCACCAGCACCGGTGCCGCCAAGGCGATCGGCCTGGTGCTGCCCGAGCTCAAGGGCAAGCTCGACGGCACCGCCATTCGTGTGCCTACTCCCAACGTCTCGCTGGTCTCGCTCGACGTCGTGGTGCGCCGCGAAGGCTCCAAGGAGGAGGTCAACGCCGCCTTCAAGCACGCCGCCGACGGCGCCCTCAAGCCGATCCTCGCCTATTCGGCCGACCCGCTGGTCAGCTCGGACTTCAACCATGTCGCCGCGTCGTGCTCGTTCGACGCCACCCAGACCGCGTCGGTCGACGGCGGCAAGCTGATCCGCGTCTGCGGCTGGTACGACAACGAGTGGGGCTTCTCCAACCGCATGGCCGACACCGCCGCCCTCTTCGGAGCGCTCTGAGCATGGCCACCGCGACCGCGTTCAAAACCCTCGACGGGCTCGCGGTCGCGGGCAAGCGCGTCCTGTTGCGCGCCGACCTCAACGTGCCGATGCGCGACGGCCGAATCACCGACCTCACCCGCCTCGAGCGCCTCGCACCCACCATCCGCGAGCTCGCCGACGGCGGCGCTCGCGTGATCGTGGTCAGTCATTTCGAGCGCCCCAAGGGCAAGCGCGTCCCTCAGATGTCGCTCGCCCCGGTGCGCGCCGCCCTGGCCCAGGTCCTCGATCATGACGTCCACTTCGCCGAGGAGGCGATGGGCCCGGTGGCCGAAGCCGCCGTCGCCGCCTTGCGCGACGGCGAGGTCCTGGTGCTGGAGAACACGCGCTTCTACCCGGGCGAGGAGGAGAACGACCCCGCCATGGCGCGCGCGCTCGCCTCGCTCGCCGACCTCTACGTCAACGATGCCTTCTCCGCCGCGCACCGCGCCCACGCCAGCACCGAGGGCGTCGCCCGCCACCTTCCCGCCCATGCCGGCCGCCTGATGCAGGCCGAGCTGGAGGCGCTGACGCTCGCCCTCGAGGATCCCGAGCGCCCGGTCGCCGCGATCGTCGGCGGCGCCAAGATCTCCACCAAGCTCGACCTGCTCGGCAACATCATCGGCCGGGTCGACGTGCTGATCATCGGCGGCGCGATGGCCAACACCTTCCTTGCCGCCCAGGGCGTGCCGGTCGGCAAGTCCCTGCAGGAGGCGGACATGCACGCCACCGCCCGCGACATCCTCCAACGCGCGCGGGAGACCGGCTGCGAGATCCTGCTGCCCATCGACGCGGTGACCGCCACGGAATTTCGCGCCGATCCGCCGACGCGGACGGTTCCGATCGACGCCGTCGCTCCGGACGCGCTGATCCTCGACGCCGGTCCCGAAACGGTCGCGATGCTCAGGAGGCGTCTCCAGTCCGTCCGCACGGTGGTCTGGAATGGTCCGCTCGGCGCTTTCGAGCTGTCGCCGTTCGATGCCGCCACGACCGCGCTCGCGCAGGCCGTCGCCGAGCAAACCCGCGCGGGCGAGATCCGCTCGGTCGCCGGCGGCGGCGACACGGTCTCCGCCCTGCGCCATGCCGGCGTGCTTGACGAGCTCAGCTACGTGTCGACCGCCGGCGGCGCCTTCCTCGAGTGGCTGGAGGGCAAGACGCTGCCCGGCATCCAGGCTCTGCTCGCCTTGAAGGGTGTCGTGCTCCCGGGCTGACCGAGGTGGGTTCCGGACCTGGGCGCCCACCCGTCCGAGATGCCGTCATGGTGAGTGGCGATCGGTCGCGAAAGGCGCCACGGCCGTATCGTCCATAAGAAAAGCGCATGTCAGCCATCGAAGCCCCGAGGCTCGCCACCCGCTTGCCGCCCGGCAGAGTTTGGGCGTAAGCCAGACGAGTCATTTCTGATCGTTGGCGTCGGTGCGTGCGCGGACGGTGTGGAAGCGCTCGAAGGCTTCTTGCGCGGCTTGCCGCCCAGATCTGGCATCGGCATCGTCGTCGTCATCCGCCTCAGTCCGACGCGCGAGAGCCGACATCGCCCACGTCTTCGCCGAGCAGACCGGCATCGAACGGCGAGTCGAGAACACTTGTTCACCGGCGGTTAAGGAATGGCCGCTAGGATCGCGTCATGATCTCCAGCATCTCGCTTCCCGCGCTGTCGACCTCGGGCGTGTCCGCGCCGTCGGTCCGTGACGTGCGCGCCAACGAGCGCCTCTCACCGGCATCGTCCGGAACGCGCACGCAGAGCGTCTCGCCGGCCAGCCCGACGACGACCATACCCTCGCCCGCGTCGCCGCGGGGCTCGCTTCTCAACATGGTGGTCTGAGCGCGCCGGCCGCGCGTGCCCGATCACGCTTTGCTACAGTCACATGTTTGTTATTGAACCCGGCCGGTGCAACCGGGCAGGTTGCGCTCATGGCGACACTCGAGCGTACACGCCTGAGCGACGAGGGACGTGATCGGCTGACATGCCTCGATTGCGGGCACGTGTTCTACGAAAACCCCAAGGTCATCGTCAGTTCCGTCGTCGAGCATGACGGCGCCGTCCTGCTCTGCCGGCTGGCGATCGAGCCTCGCCGCGGCTTCTGGACGCTGCCGGCCGGCTACCTGGAGCTCGGCGAAACCGTCGCCGAGGGCGCCGCGCGCGAGGCACGCGAGGAAGCGGACGCCGACATCGTCATCGAGGGCGTGTTGGCGATCTTCAGCATCGCGCGCATCGGCCAGGTTCAGATCATCCATCGGGCCCGCTTCGCCCATGGCCTACCGACGTTCGCCGCCGGCGAGGAAACGCTGGAGGCGCGCCTTTTCGCGCCCGACGAGATCCCCTTCGCCTCCCTCGCCTTCCCGTCCGTCCGCTGGGCGCTCGACGCGTGGCTCGCCCTGCGCGACAAGCCGCTCGGCCAGCCCGCGACCAACCCGTCCCACGACCCACGCGGCGCGATCGCGCCAGAACTCGTCGAGGTCCTGTCATGAGCCCGTTGAAGATCTTCCATGCCGGACTGATCGCCGGAACCGTCGCCTGGTCGGCGTCCTCGCTCGCCGCGCAGCCGACGATGCCGGCGGTGCCCAACGAGACGACCGCGACCGCGACCAGCCAGGCCAGCAGCGCCGAAATCTTCCGGCCAGCACCGTTGCCCAACGAGGACGCGAACTCGCCGAGACAGGTCGCCTCCTCCGACGAGGGTCCGAACCTGCATCCCGACCTGCTCAGCATGCACGAGAACGCGGCCGGCGTGCTCGGCGACACCAGCGCCGAATACGGCCGCACCCAGCGCGTCCGCCCTGCTGGCGGCATGAGCCTGTCGATCCCCACCGACTGACGGCAAGCGCTCGGCGGCGCGGGCCATTCACGCTAGCGCACGGGACACCTTGTCCAGGGCAGCGCCTGATTCCTCTACCCTTCGGTTTCGATCTCCTCCCCGAAGCCCTTCACCTCCCCCACCAGTCCTCGCGCGAACTCGGCGGCCGAGAAGTCGCGCAGGTCCGACGCCTTCTCCCCCACGCCCACCACATGCACCGGCAGGCCGAAGCTTTCAGCCAGCGCCACCACGATCCCGCCCCGCGCGCTGCCGTCGAGCTTGGTCACCACCAGACCCGTCACGTCGACCATCTCGCGAAAGACGCGCACCTGCTCGACCGCGTTCTGCCCCGTGGTCGCGTCCAGCGTCAGCAGCACCGAGTGCGGCGCCGTCTCGTCGCGCTTGCGGATCACCCGGACGATCTTGCGCAATTCCTCCATCAGCACGGATTTGTTGTGAAGCCGCCCAGCCGTGTCGATCAGCAGCAGGTCCGCCCCCTGCTCGGCCGCCCGCGCCAGTGCATCGTACGCGAGGCCGGCAGCATCCGTGTTGGGCGGTCCCGAGATGACCGGCGCGCCCACCCGCTCGCCCCAGATCTGCAACTGCTCGACCGCCGCCGCCCGGAACGTGTCGCAAGCCGCCAGCACCGACCGCCGCCCACGCTCGGATTGCTGCAATGCCAGCTTGCCGATCGTCGTCGTCTTGCCGGTCCCGTTGACGCCGACCATCAGCACCACGTGCGGGCGGCGGGCGTGGTCGGGCTCGAACGGGATCGCCACCGGCTCGAGCACGCGGGCGATCTCGGCAGCGAGCGCCTCCTTGACCTCGTCGTCGGTGACCTCGCGGCCGAACTTGGTTCGCCGAAACTGGTCGATGACGCGGCCGGCGACCGCGGGCCCTAGATCGGCCTGGATCAGGACCTCCTCGAGTTCCTCGAGAGCCTCGTCGTCGAGTTTGCGGCGGGTGAAGACAGCGCTGATCCCGCCGCCCAGTCTCTGGGTGGAGCGGGTCAGGCCCTGCTTGAGACGGGAGAAGAAGCCGAGCGCCATCTTTGCTCCATTCCAGGGCTCTGCCCTGGACCCGCTGGGGCCGGCGGCCCCAGACCCCCTTGACTAGGCCGCCTGCAGGCCGGTTTTGTCGGCGGACAGAACCGACGCTTCGACGATCGTGCCGGGCTCGCCGGCAATCAGCCTAACCGGGGCATAGTGCTCGGAACGGCCCTTCCCCGCCGTCTCGACCAGGACGCTGACGCGAGAACCGCCCAGCGAGGCATGAACGCGGGCCGACTGCCTCACTCCCTCGGCGCGCAAGCGCGCCGCGCGTTCGCGCCGCAGTGCCACCGGCACGGCAGGCATGCGGGCCGCGGGCGTGCCGGGACGCTCGCTGTACGGGAAGACGTGCAGGTAGGGGATCGCATGGTCGCGCACGAACGAGAGGGTCTCTTCGAACAGCGCGTCCGTTTCGGTGGGAAAGCCCGCGATCAGGTCCGCGCCGATCGCCAGGCCGGGTCTGAGCGACCGCGCGCGCGCGATCGCCGCCGCCGCGTCGGCCGCCAGATGCCGCCGCTTCATCCGCTTGAGGATCAGGTCCGACCCCGACTGCAACGAGAGATGCAGATGCGGCATCAGCCGCTCCTCCGCCGCCAGCAGCTCCCAGAGGTCAGCGTCGATCTCGACGGGGTCCAGCGAGGAAAGCCGCAGCCGCGGCAGCGCGGGCACCAGGCGCAGAATGCGCCGCGCCAGGCTTCCCAGCGTCGGATGCCCGGGAAGATCGGGGCCATAGCTGGTGATGTCCACGCCCGTCAGCACGATCTCGCGGCAACCGCGCTCGAACAGCGCGCGGACCTGCTCGACGACGCGCCCGGCCGGCACCGAGCGGCTCGGCCCGCGCCCGAACGGGATGATGCAGAAGGTGCAGCGATGGTCGCAGCCCGCCTGCACCTGCACGTAGGCGCGCGCTCTGCCGGTGAACTCGGCCACGATCGGCGGCTCGGCCGGCGTCGATGTCATTTCGCTGACCGCCGAAGCCAGCTTGCCCGGCTGCCACGCGCCGGCCTCCAGCTTCTCCTGGTTGCCGAGCACGCGCGCCACCCCGGGCAACGCCGACCAGCGCGACGGATCGATCTGTGCCGCGCAGCCGGTCACCACGATCCTGGCGTCCGGCCGCTGGCGGGCGACGCGACGGATCGCCTGTCTCGCCTGTCGCTCGGCTTCCCCGGTCACGGCGCAGGTGTTGACCACGACGAGGTCGGATTGTCCGCCCGCATGGCCGCGGATGACCTCGCTCTCGAACGCGTTCAGCCGGCAGCCGAAGGTGATGATCTCGGCGCTCACAGGGTGACCGTGCCCGTGAAGCTGGTGGCGGCCGGCCCGGTCATCAGCACGTGGCCGTCGGCCTCGCGCCATTCGATGCCCAGCGTGCCGCCGTCGAGAACGATCGCGGCGCGGCGCCCGGCCAGGCCGCGCCGATGGGCGTTGACCAGCGCCGCGCACGCGCCTGAGCCGCAGGCCAACGTCAGTCCGGCACCCCGCTCCCAGACCCGCAGCCGGATCCGCTCCGGCGTCTGGACGTGCGCGAAGCCGACATTGGCACCCTGCGCGAACATCGGGTGGCGCTCGATCGCGGCTCCGTCGCGGGCGATGTCGATCGCGTCCAGGTCTGCCACGAACAGGGTCGCGTGCGGGTTGCCCATCGAGCACGCGGCCGGATCGCCGGGCAGGGCAAGGTGCAGCGTGTCGCTCTCGTGCGGTAGGCCGGCATCCGCCGGGGCCAGGCGCGGCGCGCCCATGTCCACCGTCACCTCGCCGTTCTGCAGGATGCGCGAGGGCAGCATTGCGGCCAGCGTCTCGATCGTGACCTCGTCCTGGTCCTCGCCGGCGACGAGCGACGCGACGCAGCGCGTGGCGTTGCCGCAGGTCGCCGATATGCTGGCGTCCGGGTTGTGGATGATCATCAGCACGTCGGCGGCCGGGTCGCTCGGCGGGCGCAGCCGGATGAGCTGGTCGCAGCCGATGCCGCGCCGCCGGTCGGCGAGGCGACGGATCTGCGCGTCGGTCAGGTCGAGCGGGCGCACGCGCTCGTCGAACACGACGAAGTCGTTGCCGGCGCCGTGCATCTTGATGAAGGGGGCGTCCATGGCGGGTTATATACGTCAGCCGCCGCCAAGCTGCGAGGCGTTGCCCTTGAACCTCGCCGACGTCGCGGCTATGAACCCGCCCTTGTTCGCGCGCCCGGGCCTGGATGGGCATGCCCGGCCGCGACATCGTGCCTTCGGCCCGTCCCGGGCAAGGCGCGTTTGCTCCTGAGGAGGTCAGAAATGCCCAAGATGAAGACGAAGTCGTCGGTCAAGAAGCGGTTCAAGATCACGGCGACGGGCAAGGTGATGTCGGGTCCCGGCATGAAGCGCCACGGCCTGATCAATCGCCCGCAGAAGATGAAGCGGAGCAATCGCGGCCCGCAGACGTTGACCGACATGGATGCCCGCACTGTGAAGCAGTGGGCCCCCTACGGTCTGGGTTGAGGGAGACACCGAATGGCACGCGTCAAGCGGGGCGTCACCACGCACGCCCGTCACAAGAAAGTCCTGGACCAGTCGAAAGGCTTCGTCGGCCGCTCGTCGACGAACTACCGCATCGCGCTGGAGCGCCTGGAGAAGTCGCTCCAGTACGCCTACCGCGATCGGCGAGTGAAGAAGCGCGAGTTCCGCGGCCTGTGGATCCAGCGCATCAACGCCGCGGTCCGTGAGCACGGCCTCACCTACAGCCGCTTCATCGACGGCTTGAACAAGGCCGGCATCGAGATCGACCGCAAGGTCCTCGCCGCCATCGCCTACGACGACGCCGCCACCTTCGGCGAGATCGTCAAGAAAGCCCAAGCCGCCCTGGCTTAATGTCTGCGGGTCCGGGGCTGCGAGCCCCGGCGGGGTCCAGGGGCGGCGCCCCTGGATTTTAAGGTCGAATGGACGCGCTAGCCTCTCTCAAGGACGAGACCGACCGCTCCCTGTCGGAGGCCACGGATCTGCGCGCCCTGGATGCGGTGCGGGTCGGCGTGCTCGGCAAGCAGGGCCGCTTGACCGCGCTGCTGAAGGAACTCGGCCGCCTGGATCCGGACACGCGCCGCGAGCGCGGTGCCGCCCTGAACGCCTTGCGCGACACGCTGGCGGCCGCCATCGAGGACCGGCGCGCGGTCCTGGAGGCCGAAGCCATGGCGGCGCAACTCACCCGCGAGCGGGTCGACGTCACCCTCCCATCTCGCCTGGATCTCCCCGGACTCGTGCACCCGGTCAGCCGCACCACCGAGGAGGTGATCGCCATCTTCGGCGCGATGGGCTTCACCGTGGCCGAAGGCCCCGACATCGAGACCGACTGGCACAATTTCGGGGCGCTCAACATACCGGCCCACCACGCCGCGCGCGCCGACCATGACACGTTCTACCTGCCGCCCGGGACGGGCGGCGGGCCGCCGCGCGTGCTGCGCACGCACACCTCGCCGGTGCAGATCCGCACGATGCTGTCCTCGCCGCCGCCGCTGAGGATCATCGTGCCGGGACGCGTCTACCGGGCCGACCACGATGCGACCCATGCGCCGATGTTCCACCAGTGCGAGGGCCTGGTGATCGACCGCGACGTGACGCTCGGCCACCTCAAGGGCTGCCTCATCGACTTCCTGCACGCCTTCTTCGGCGTGCCCGACCTGCCGATGCGCTTCCGCGCGAGCTATTTTCCGTTCACCGAGCCTTCGATGGAGGTCGACATCGGCTGGGACCGGGGCAGCGGCCAAATCGGCGCCGGCTCGGACTGGTTGGAGATCCTCGGCAGCGGCATGGTCCAGCCCAAGGTGCTCGCCAATTGCGGTCTCGATCCCAGGGAATGGCAGGGGTTCGCCTTCGGCATGGGCATCGACCGGATGGCCATGCTCAAGAACGCCATCCCCGACCTCAGGCCGATGTTCGAGAGCGACCTGCGCTGGCTGCGGCATTACGGATCGAGCCCGCTGCGACCCGTGAACCTGCATGAGGGCGTCTGACCCTTGAAGTTCACGCTGTCCTGGCTGCGGACGCATCTCGACACCGAAGCAGGCATCGAACGGATCGCCGAGACCCTGTCGGCGATCGGACTCGAGGTGGAGGAGATCGTCGATCCCGGCGCGGCGTTCGCCGGCTTCCGGGTGGCGCGGATTGCCACCGCCGAGCAGCACCCGAACGCGGATCGGCTTCGGCTCTGCCGCGTCGATGTCGGCGAGCCCGAGCCGGTGCAGGTGGTGTGCGGGGCGCCCAACGCGCGGGCGGGACTGCTCACCGTGTTCGCGCCCCCCGGCGTGGTGATCCCGGCGACCGGCGCGGTGCTGAAGGTGGGCGCGATCCGTGGCGTCGAGAGCCGCGGCATGCTGTGCTCGCTGCGCGAGCTGGGGTTGGGCGAGGATCATCAGGGGATCGCGGAGCTGGCCGGCGACGCGCCGGCGGGCGTGTCGTATGCCGAGTGGGCGGGGCTCGACGACCCGGTGATCGATATCGCCGTGACGCCGAACCGGGGTGATGCGCTGGCCGTGCGGGGCGTGGCGCGCGACCTTGCGGCGGCAGGATTGGGAACGCTCAGGCCCTGGTCGGCGCCCGCGGTCGCGGCGCGGTTCCCATCACCTCTCGGTTGGACGGTCGAGGACAGGCAAGCCTGCCCGTGGGTGCTCGGGCGGACGATTCGCGGCGTGCGCAACGGGCCCAGCCCGGACTGGCTGCAGCGTCGCTTGCGCTCGATCGGACTGCGGCCGATCAGCGCGCTGGTCGACATCACCAACTTCTTCACCTTCGACCTCGGGCGGCCGCTGCACGTCTTCGACGCCGATCGGGTCGAGGGCGGCTTGCTGACGATACGCGGCGCCGACGCCGGCGAGCGCTTCGAGGCCCTCAACGGTCAGATCGTCGAGGTCACGGCGGGCGATTGCGTGATCGCCGATTCAGCCGGCGTGCAGTCGCTGGCCGGAATCATGGGCGGCGCGAGAACCGGATCGCGCGGGGACACGACGAGCGTGTTCGTCGAGTGCGCGCTGTTCGATCCGGTGCGCGTCGCGCGCACCGGGCGGCGAATCGGGCTGGCAACCGACGCGCGGGCGCGCTTCGAGCGGGGGATCGACCCATCGCTGCTGCCGGCGGCACTCGATGCGGCCACCTCGATGATCATCGGGTGCTGCGGTGGCGAGGCGAGCGAAGTGGCTGCGGCGGGCGAAGAGCCCGTCTGGCGCCGCGAGGCGAGCATGCGGTTCGAGCGGCTGGCGGGGCTGGGCGGGTTGCCGGTCGAGCCGGACCTGGCGGTCGATCGTCTGCGGGCCCTCGGCTTCGAGATCGTCGAGCGCAGTCCGTCTCGCGTCCAGGTCGTGGTGCCGCCATGGCGCAACGACGTCGCTGGGGGAACGCCGCTCGAGCCGGAGATGGCGATGGAGCCGGCGCGGACGGAGGCGCTCGGACGCGCGGCCGCCGCGATCGAAGCCGAATGCGACCTGATCGAGGAGGTCTTGCGCCTGGGTGGCCTGGATGCCGTCCCGGCCGTGTCGCTGCCGGTTCCCGGCGTCGTGCCGCGGCCCGTGCTGACGGAGGCTCAGACGCGGCTGGCGACGGCGCGGCGCGCGCTGGCGACGCGCGGCCTGGCGGAGTGCGTCTCGTTCTCGTTCCTGCGGAGCGAGGTTGCGCGGTTGTTCGCCACGGTGCCCGAGGAGCAGTCCCGGTCGGTCACGCTGCTCAATCCGATCGCGTCGGACCTGGACCGGCTGCGGCCGACACCGCTGGCGAGCCTGATGCTGGCGGCCGGCCGCAACGCCGCCCGCGGTGAGCCCGATACCGCGCTGTTCGAGATCGGTGCGGGGTTCACGCCGGAGGCGGCGACGATCGGGGCGGGACTGCGGACGGGACGGACGCGTCGGGCTCCTGGAGAGGCGGCCCGGGATCTCGCCTGGTCGGATGCGCGGGCGGACGCGATCGCCGTGCTCGCCGCGCTCGGCGTCCCGCTGGAGGCACTGACGACGGAGCATGTGACGGAGCTGGACGCCGCCTTTCACCCTGGGCGTGCCGGTCTGATCAAGCAGGGGCCGAGGACGCTTCTGGCGCGGTTCGGCACGCTGCATCCCGGCATGCTGCAGGCGCTCGGTTTCGAGCATCCGGCGGCCGGGTTCGAGATCATGCTCGACGCCATCGCGCCGACCAAGCGGCGCCGCCGCGCTTCGCCCGAGCTGCCGACGCTGCAGCCGGTGCGGCGTGATTTCGCGTTCGTCGTGGCGCATGACGTGTCAGCGGAGGCGCTGCTGCGCGCGGCACGGACGGCGGACCGCAAGCTGATCGCGTCGGCGTCGCTGTTCGACGTCTATGAAGGCGACAAGGTGCCGGCGGGGACGAAGTCGCTGGCGATCGAGGTCGTGCTGCAGCCAAGGCAGCAAACGCTGACGGACACCGACATCGATAGGGTGAGCCAAGCGATCGTCACCGCGGTGCAGGAAGCCTGCGGGGCGACGCTTCGCGCCTGACGAGGCCCATCGTCGCGGCGACACCGCTGACCTGATCTGGGCGGGTCCGGGGGCGCTCGCCCCCGGCGGGGTCGGGGCAGAGCCCCGCCTCTAGCTCCCCTTGGCGTAGATCTCCTTGGCATTGTCGCTGTCGATCAGTTGCGTCGGCACGACGACGTATTTCGGAACCGATGTCGCGCAATCGATCAGGATTCGCTTGGCGAGCTCGAGCGCCTGCGAGGCTCCGGTCGGGTAGACCATGGTCGCCGCCCATTGGCCGTCGGCGACCGATCGTATGCCGCCCGACGGGCCCGGCAGGCCGTCGGTGCCGATGATCTTCACCTGGCCGAGCTTGCCCGCCTGCTTGGTCGCGATGTAGGCGCCCGCGGCGGCGAGGTCGTTGGACGCGTAGACCAGCTTGATGTCGGGGTGGGCCTGCAGCATGGCGCCGAACACGGTCACCGCCTTGTCTTCCATCCAGTCGACCGGCTGGACGGCGACGAGCTTGATCTTGGGATTGGCTGCGATGCCGGCCTTGAAGCCTTCGAGACGCTCGATCGCGGGCGAGGAGCTCGGCAGGCCCTCGAGGATGGCGGCCTCGCCGCCGTCGGGCAGCAGCTTGGTCGCCGCGTACTCGCCGGCCTGCTTGGCGATCGCACGGTTGTCGCCGGTGACGAAGCTCGTGTAGTCGTCGCCGACCGTCTTGCGGTCGAGCTCGATGACCGGGATGCCGGCCTTCATCACGCGGGTGACCGCCGGGGTGAGGGGCGCCGCCTCGAAGGCCGAGATGAAGAGTAAGTCGACCTGCTGGGTCAGGAAGTTCTCGACCTGCGAGACCTGGGTGTTGTCCTGGGCCTGGCCGTCGGAGATGGTCAGCGAGAATTGCGGATATTGCTTGACCAGCGCCTGCATGTCGCGATCAACCTGAGCGCGGTACGGTTCCTTGAAGTTGGCCTGGGCGAAACCGATCACGTAATGGTTGTTGGGTCCGCAGGTCTTGGACAGTGGCTTGGCTCCCTGCGCCTCTGCCGCCACCGGCGCGAGGAGCGACATGGCAGCCGCGGCGAGAAACTTGGTGTTCATCTGTTGCCTCCCTTGTTGGTTAACGCGTGCCTGCGTCCCGTGCGATGAAGGTCTGCAGGGCGGCGGCGAGCACGATGATGCCGCCCGTGGCCAGGAGCTGCATCGCGGCGCTGACGTCGTTGAGCTGCAGGATGTTGGCGAGCGCGCCGAGCATGATCGCGCCCGCGACGGTGCCGATCATGCTGCCGGCGCCGCCGAACAGGTCGGTGCCGCCGATGACCACGGCGGCGATCGCGTTGAGTTCGTAGCCCTGGCCGTCGTTGGGGCTGCCGAAGCTGAACTGGCCGGCATGGACGATGCCGGCGATGCCGGCGCAAAGACCGCTGAGCGCGTAGACCGAGATGCGAACCGATCGGACCGGAATACCAGAGAGCCGGGCGGCCCGCTCGTTGCCGCCGATCGCAAACACGTAGCGGCCGTAGCGCGTGCGGTTGAGCAGGAATGTGGCGATGACGGCGAGTGCGATGAAGACAAGGGTCGCGACCGGGAAGATGTCGCCGAACAGCCGCTCGCCGAGGATGGCGAAGGCAGGCGGCGCGTTGCCCGGCCCGGTTCCGTAGTTGATGTTGATGAAGTTGTTGCCCGACGCGATCAGGGCGAGGCCGCGGGCGGCCTGCAGGCCGGCGAGGGTGACGATGAAGGCCTGGATGCGCAGACGGGTCGACAGCACGCCCTGCATGAGGCCGAACAGCGTGCAGGCGGCGAGCACGAGTGGCAGCGTCGAGACCAGGCTCCAGCCGTGGTTGACGAGGAGGGTGGCGGTCAGAACGCTCGCCAAGCCGAGCACGGCGCCGACCGAAAGGTCGATGCCGGCCGCGATGATGACGAAGGTCATGCCGACGGCGAGAATGCCGGTCTCGGCGATCGAACGGACGATGTTGGCGATGTTGTCGGTGCCGAGGAACAGGATGTGGCCGTGACGGCGCGGCGAGAAGGCGATGCCGCCGGCGACGACCAGGATCAGGCCGAACAGGCTCTGGAAGCGGAGAAGCTGTTCGAGGGGTGCGCGCCGGCGCGGGTTCGGCGGCTTGGCGGCCCGGCTGGACGCGGTCTCGACCGTGCCGCTCATGCCGCGATCGCCTCGCCCTGGCTGGCACGTCGCACTGTCGCCTCGTCGACGCCGGCATCGAACGAGGCGACCGTGACGCCGCGCTGCATGACGAGGATACGGTCGCACAGGCCGAGCAGTTCGGGCAGTTCGGAGGAGGCGACGAGCACGCCGAGGCCGGTGTCGGCCAGCGATCGGAGCTGGCGGTAGATCTCGGCCTTGGCGCCGACGTCGACGCCACGGGTGGGCTCGTCGAGCAAGAGC
>CAXUBM010000026.1:0-14929 GCA_964249235.1 uncultured Acetobacteraceae bacterium
CGCGGCTGCGCGGGCTGGCCTATCTGCAAGTGACGCTGCGCGGGCCGTCGCACGCCCTCCACTCGGGTTTGTATGGAGGGGCGGCGCTCAACCCGCTCAACGTGCTCGTGTCTTTGTTGGCGAAGCTGCACGGGCCGGAGGGGCGGGTAGCGGTTCCGGGCTTCTACGACGGCATCGAGGAGCCGCCGACGTCCGTGTTGCGCGATTGGGACGCGCTGGCGTTCAGCGAACGCGAATTTCTGGGCGGGATCGGCCTGTCGACGCCGATCGGGGAGGCGGGCCGAAGCGTGCTGCAAAGGCTGTGGGCACGACCGACGGCGGACATCAACGGGATCTGGGGCGGCTACCAGGGAGCGGGTGCGAAGACGGTGATCCCGCGCGAGGCGCATGCGAAGGTGTCGTTCCGGTTGGTGCCGGGGCAATCGCCCGCCGCGATCGTGGAGTCGTTCAAGAGCTGGCTGCGGGAGATGGCGCCGGCCGACGCGGTGCTGGAGTTCGAGGAGTTCGGCGCGGCCCCGGGAATGGCCGTCGACGAGAACCGCTTCATCGAGACCGCCCGGCGGGCGCTGGCGGACGAGTTCGGACGGGAGGCCGTACTGATCGGGTCCGGCGGATCCATTCCCGTCGTGGAAAGCCTGCGGCGGATGCTGGGGATCGACAGCGTGCTGATGGGCTTCGGTCTGCAAGACGATCAGATGCATGGACCGAACGAAAAGTTCGAGATGCAGTGCCTGCGGGTCGGAGCGCGAGCGCACGCGCGGCTACTGGGCGGCCTCAGGGGGTAGCAGGTCGAGGAGACGCGGTCTCCCGGCGGGCTCGGGGCAGAACGCCAGGCGAAATGCGCGGAATGTCTTAGGCGCGGGTAAAGACGGGTTTATTCCGGACCGGCATCAATCAGGTCCGGCCGCCGGCCGGCTCAATCGGAGGCTCGCGCCCTGTGAAAATTCTGGTCCTCGTGGCCCTGCTCTCGGGCAGCCCGGCGGTTGCGCTGGCGGTCGGCAACTCGCTCGCACTGAGCGGCGCGAACTATGATGTCACCAGCCCGAAGTTCGCCAACGGGGCCCTGGCGGGCGGTTACGGGACGGTGACGCTCAACAGCGCCGCCACCGGCAGTTTCACCTGGGAAGCCTGGGTCAAGCTGAGTGCGACGCCGAGTCAGACGATCGTGGCGATCGGCTCGGGCACGCTGGGCTATCTGGGCGCGAACACGCAGGGCCAGGAGGTCTGCAACGTTTTCACGGGCAGCACCACCGTCACCGGGCCGTCGCTGGTGGACGGGAACTGGCACCTGATCGATCTGGTCGCGACGCCGAGCGGCTTCTCCTGCTACCTCGACGGCAACGTGGTCGGCAGTTCGGCCGTGGCGCAATCGATGTCTGCCAACCCGAGCTTCGGCGTCGGCACGATGGGGTTGTATGCGGGCAACAACGTGTGGTCGGGCGAGATCGACGAAGCGTCGGTGTGGAACGTGGCGCGCTACAGCGGCAGCTTCACGCCACCGGCGACACCCTACAAGGGTAATGAGAGCGGCCTCGTCGCGCTGTGGCATTTCAGCGGCAACGGCATCGACGGCGCCAACGACGCGGTGGTGGCGGACAACGATCCGTCAATCCTCTACTCGCCTTTCAACTGGGCGGTGGGCAGCGGCAACGCGGTGACGATCAACGCCGGCGCTTATCTGCGGACGATGTTCACCGGCAACACCTGCTCGATGAGTTTCGACCTGTCGACGGCGACGGCGCCGACCAGCGAGATCTACTGGCGCGTCGACGGCTACGAGGCGGGCACGCCCTGGACGCGAACCGTACCGGGCGCCAACGTGGCCTGCACGCCCTCCTCGGACCTGAACGCAGCACCGTGGCATCTGCTCGAGATGGTGGTGAAGTCGACATCCGAGACGATCAACCGGTGGAACACGGCGCAGCCGGGCACGGCGATCCGCTTCTCGGGCGTGTCGCTCGCGTCGGGTGCCGCGGCGCAGCGGCCGGTGGCGGCGCCCTGGAGCATTCTCTCGCTGGGCGACTCGATCACCGAGGGCGTGCGCACTGTCAACCAGACGGCGACGAACGATACCGATCGCAACGACGCGATGCTCGGCTGGTCGTATGGCTTGCGGAACCTGCTCGGGGCCGAGGTGGGCGTCGTCGGGTTCGGCGCCACCGGGTGGCTGACGGCCGGCAGCGGCGGGGTGCCGCCGCTGCCCTCGACCTACAACGTGATCCTCAACGGTGCGCCCAGGGCGCCGTCCGCGTCGCCGAACCTGATCGTCATCAACGAGGGAACGAACGATTCGGGCAGCGTGACCGCGGCGGCGGTGTCGGTGCTGAACGGCCTGATTGCCCAATATCCCGACGTGCCGATCGCGCTGCTGGTGCCGTTCAACGGCTCTCACGCGGCCGAACTCGCGACGGCGGCGCAGACCTGCACGAGGCCCTCGATCGTGCACCTCGTGGCGACGAACGGGCTGCTCAATCCGGCCTACGGGATCGACAGTTTCGGCGTACACCCGACGGGGCCGAACAATCTGGGCGTGGTGGGGCCGCGGCTGGCGTCGATCCTGGCGCCGATCCTGCTGGGCGGCCCGACCGGGCTGACGGCGGCGCAGCTTGCCCGGACCCCTTAATCCAGCAACGACGTAAAGGGATTGGTCATGCGCGGCGATTACACATGCCGCGCATGACGTCACCGCGCGCGAGCTCCGTCGCCTCACTGCTCCGAGCCGCCGGCTATCGCTGGCCGCGCACGTCCGGCGGCGCTTGCGATGCGCTCCCCTTGCGGCTAGGAACGGCGGCGATTTCGGCCAAGCTGCTGTAGCTCAGTGGTAGAGCACTCCCTTGGTAAGGGAGAGGTCGTGAGTTCAATCCTCACCAGCAGCACCAGAGCTGGCAGCGTGTTATCGGCCGCATGACCGACAAACGCCGCCCACCCCACCTGACCGAGCGCGCGTTGGCCGAGCAGGAGGCCAGGCGGGCGCGTGAGGCCGAAGCCTTGCGGGCCAATCTCAGGCGGCGCAAGGCACAGTCGCAGGCGCGCGAGGGCGACGCGCCCCGCGCGTCCCCCGATTTGCCGGACTCGCGCGAGGTGGGGTAGATCCCGCGCTCGCCGAGCGGAGGAGTGTTTGGTGCCCGTGATGTCCGATGGCTGGATCCGCCGGATGGCTGCCGAGACGGGCATGATCGAGCCGTTCGTGGAGTCGCAGCGGCGCGACGGGGTGATCAGTTTCGGCCTGTCCTCCTATGGCTACGACGCACGAGTGGCGGATGAATTCCGGGTGTTCACCAACGTCGACAGCGCCATCGTCGACCCGAAGAACTTCTCCCCCGACAGTTTCGTCACGCGGCGCGGGCCGGTCTGCATCATTCCGCCCAACAGTTTCGCGCTGGCGCACACGATGGAGTATTTCCGCGTGCCGCGCGACGTGCTGGTGATCTGCCTCGGAAAATCGACGTATGCGCGCTGCGGGATCATCGTCAACGTGACACCGCTCGAGCCGGAATGGGTAGGACAGGTGACGATCGAGATCAGCAACACCACCCCCCTGCCCGCACGCATCTACGCTTTCGAGGGGATCTGCCAGTTTCTGTTCCTGCGTGGCGAGCAGCCGTGCGAGACGAGCTACGCGGATCGGGCGGGCAAATACATGGGCCAGCGCGGCGTGTCGCTGCCGCGGTTGTAACGACCGCTTGGAGGAGTTGAGATCGATGGACCGGTTCCTGATCAATGGCCGACGGGCGCTGTCGGGCACCATCGAGATCGGCGGGGCGAAGAACGCCGCCTTGCCGCTGCTGGCGGCGTCCCTGCTGACCGACGAGCGGCTCACTCTGTCGAACATGCCGCGGATCGCGGACATCGAGACGATGATCGAGTTGCTTGCGCAGCACGGGCTCGCGGTCGACGATGTCGGAGGCACTGGACGGCGGTTCTCGCTGGGCGGGCGGATCACGAACACCGAGGCGCCCTACGACATCGTCAGCAAGATGCGGGCATCGGTGCTGGTCCTGGGTCCGCTGCTGGCGCGGACCGGACATGCGCGGGTGTCGTTGCCGGGCGGCTGCGCGATCGGCACGCGTCCGGTGGATCTGCACCTCAAGGGACTTGAGCAGATGGGGGCGGCGATCAAGCTCGATGGCGGCTACATCGTCGCCGAAGCCCCGCGCGGCCTGAGGGGCACGCAGATCGTCTTTCCTTTCGCTTCGGTGGGGGCGACCGAGAACCTGCTGATGGCGGCGACGCTCGCCGACGGGCGGACGGAACTCATCAATGCGGCCCGAGAGCCTGAAATCGGAGATCTGGCCGCGTGCCTGACGGCCATGGGGGCGAGAATCGAAGGGGTCGGGACCGACCGGCTGACCGTCGAGGGCGTGGCGCGGCTCGCCTCTGCCACGCACGACATCCTGCCCGACCGGATCGAGACCGGCACCTATGCCTGCGCGGTGGCGGCGGCGGGCGGCAGCGTGCGGCTGCGCGGCGCTCGGCTCGAGATGCTTGGGGCGCTCGCGCGCAGCATGCAGGACGCGGGTGTCACGATGGAGCAGGACGAGGATACGCTTGTGGTCACGCGCGAGGGTGGGCTGGCCGGCGTCGACGTGATGACCGAGCCTTATCCGGGGTTTCCGACCGACATGCAGGCGCAGTTCATGGCAGTGATGTCGGTGGCCAGCGGCGCCTCGATGGTCACCGAGACGATCTTCGAGAACCGGTTCATGCACGTGCCGGAACTCGTTCGGATGGGTGCGCGGATCAACGTGCATGGCGCGTCGGCGATCATACGCGGCGTGCCGGCGCTGTCGGGGGCGCCGGTCATGGCGACCGACCTGCGGGCTTCGGTGTCGCTGATCCTGGCGGGGCTGGCGGCGGAGGGCGAGACGATCGTCAGCCGGGTTTACCACCTCGACCGGGGTTACGAGCAGGTGGAGCGCAAGCTGGCCGGTTGCGGGGCGCGTATCGAGCGGCTGATCCACTGACGCCATGACCGCCTCCTTTTCTGCCGCCGGCCTGACGCCGGACGCGGCCGGCTGCGTGGTGTTGGCGGTGCCGAAGGGGCGCATCCTGCCCGAGACGGTCGCTCTGCTTCGCGCCGCGGGAATTACATCGGAGCCGGGTTTCGACGACGAGAACGACAGGCGGCTTCGGTTCGGGACGGGCGATCCGTCGATCGATCTCGTGCGCGTGCGACCCTTCGACGTGGCGACCTTCGTGGCGACGGGGGCGGCGGCGATCGGCATCTGCGGGGCCGACGTGCTGATGGAGTTCGACTACCCGGAGATTTACGCGCCGGTGGATCTCGGCATCGGGCGATGCCGCATCTCGGTCGCGGAGCCGGCCGAGACGGCCGGGATGGACGACCCGCGACGCTGGTCGCAGGTGCGGGTCGCGACCAAGTACCCGAACATTGCCAAACGGCATTTCGCGCAACGGGGCGTGCAGGCCGACATCGTGCATCTGAACGGGGCAATGGAGCTGGCGCCGGGGCTGGGAGTGGCGCGGCTGATCGTCGACCTGGTGCAGACGGGCTCGACCTTGCGGGCGAACGGGTTGGTGGAGGTCGAGACGATCACCGAGGTCACGAGCCGGCTGATCGTCAATCGCGCCGTGTTCAAGACCGGCGGCGAGCGGATCGGTGCGATCGTGGCAGCCATCGGTGCGGCGCTCGGATGACGAGGCGGCTTGATACGAGCGAGGCGGGATTCGCTGACGCGTTCGCGGCGCTGCTGGCTGACCGCGACGAGGGCGAGGTTTTGGTCGCGTCGGAGGTGGCGGCGATCATCACGGCCGTGCGCGATGGCGGCGATCGCGCGTTGCTGGAGTTGACGGAGCGCTTCGATGGGCTGTTGCTGACCCAGCAGACGCTGCGGGTGAGCGAAGCCGAAATCGAGGCGGCGTGCCGCCTGGTGCCCGCCGAGCGGCTGGCGGCGTTGGATCTGGCGGCCGAGCGGATCGAGGCGTTTCACAAGGCGCAACGTCCCGCGGATCTGGCGCTGACCGACACGCTCGGGGTGCGGATGGGCATGCGGTGGACGCCGCTCGACGCGGTCGGGCTCTACGTCCCCGGGGGCAAGGCGTCCTATCCCTCCTCGGTGCTGATGAACGCGTTGCCGGCGCAAATCGCCGGGGTCGCCAGGGTGGCGATGTGCGTGCCGTCGGCGCGCGGCATCGATCCCTTGGTGCTGGCTGCGGCGCGGCGGGCCGGGGTGGCCGAGATCTACCGGGTCGGTGGCGCGCAGGCGATCGCAGCAATGGCGTTCGGCACGCCGACGATTCCAGCCGTCGACCGGATCGTGGGACCTGGGAACGCCTGGGTGGCCGAAGCCAAGCGGCAGGTGTTCGGGCGGGTAGGGATCGACAGTGTCGCCGGCCCATCGGAGGTGGTGATCGTGGCCGACGCGCAGGCCGATCCGCGGGCGATCGCGGTGGATCTGCTGGCGCAGGCGGAGCACGACGAGGCGGCGCAGTCTGTCCTGATCACCGACTCGCCGGCGCTCGCGCGGGCGGTGGAACGCGCTGTGGCGCGCGAGTTGCCGACGCTTTCGCGCGCGGCGATCGCGGGCTCGAGCTGGGAACGCCACGGGGCAACGATCGTCATCGGTGATTGGGACGAGGCTTGCCGGCTCGTCGACCGGCTGGCGCCGGAGCATCTGCAGATCGTCACCCGCGACCCTTGGGCGATCTTCGAGCGGGTCCGGCATGCAGGCTCGGTTTTTCTGGGACACGCGACGCCGGAGGCGGTCGGTGACTACGTGGGCGGTCCGAACCACGTGCTGCCGACGGGACGGACGGCGAGGTTCGCGTCGGGATTGTCGGTGTTCGATTTCCTCAAGCGAACGACCTGGCTCGCGGCTGATGCCCGCTCGCTGTCCGTCCTCGGTCCGGTCGCGATCACACTGGCCGAAGCGGAAGGCTTGACCGCGCATGCGCGCAGCGTCGCACTCAGGCTGGCGCCACCTGGGGTCATGACCCCGTCGGCTTGACCGGCCGTGACCCGGTCATCATGTTGCGGTCCTCATCTCCATGGCTGACGTCGTTCGGCCAACTGAAAGGGCCGAATGTCGAAAGAAGACATGATCGAGTTCAGCGGCACGGTGCTCGAGCTGCTGCCCAACGCGATGTTTCGCGTCAAGCTCGACAATGAGCATACGATCCTAGCGCACACCAGCGGCAAGATGCGAAAGAACCGGATCCGCGTGCTGGCGGGCGATCGAGTGAACGTCGAAATGACGCCTTACGATCTTTCGAAAGGGCGGATCACGTTCCGGTTCAAGTAAAAGGGGCGGTTGCAGTCACGGGGCCGGTTTCAGAAACGGGGCCGGGTCGAGCAACGGAGCCGGTCCAAGCCACTCGGCCGATTCTGGTCCTGGCGTCAGCCAGTCCGAGACGGCTTCAGCTTCTTGGCCAAATCGGGGTCGTTCCCGACCTCGTCGTTCCGACCGACATCGACGAGAGCTGCTTGCCCGGAGAGACCGGCCGGGCGTTGGCATTGCGGCTGGCGCTTGCCAAAGCCGAGGCGGCGACGCGCGACGGCGGGGCCACGCTGGCCGCCGATACGGTGGTGAGCGTCGGGCGCCGGCTGCTCGGCAAGGCGGAAACAGAGGAAGAGGCCCGCGGTTTTCTGACGCTGCTGTCCGGGCGTCGGCATCAGGTGACGACGGCGGTGGTGTTGCGAGCCGGCGGCCGGGTCTCGACACGGGTGGTGCAGAGCGCGGTCGCGTTCTCCCGTCTGTCCGAGTTGCAAAAGGATCACCTGCTCGCCGACGGCGACTGGCGCGGCAAGGCGGGCGCGTACGCGATCCAGGGGCATGCCGGATCGGTGGTGCGCTTCCTATCGGGCAGCTATTCGGGCGTGGTCGGGTTGCCGCTGTTCGAGACGGCACAGCTGCTGCGTGGGTACGGGCTGCTGCCGTGATCGATCGTATCGTCATGCGGCGGCGCCCCGGACAGGTCGAGATCATCGTGGTCAGATCGGGACGGCTCGAAGACTACGCGCTCTGGCGGCCTGGCGCACCGGACGGTTGGGGGGATGTGCACCGGGGACGGGTCGCACGGAAGGTGCCATCGCTGGGTGGCGCGTTCGTCAGGCTGCAAGGCGAGGCCGACGGGTTCTTGCCGGACGCCGCGGCGCCGGTGCGAACGTCGGAGGGCGACGTGGTTGCCGTACGGATCACCCGATCGGCGCAGGGCGGCAAGGGGCCTCGGCTGACCGGACGGCTGGAGGAGCCGGTCGAGGCAGGAGAGCCGGGACTGGTCAGGCGCGGGCCGTCGCCGCACGATGAGATGCGGGCACGCCACGCCGGCCTGCCGGTGATCTGCGGCGACGCCTCGGTGGTGGCGGAGTTCGAGGATGTGCGCTGGTCGGTCGGCGAGGCCGTGCTCGACGGGTCGGTCGAGGATCAGATCGACGAGCTGGGGGGGCCGGTGCAGCCGCTGCCGGGCGGCGCGCGGGCGACGATTACGCCGACGCCGGCGCTCGTGGCGATCGACGTCGACAGCGCGGCTGCGACGGAAGCGAAGGCAGCCAAGCAGGCGGCGCAGTTCGCCGCCAATCGAGATCTGCTGCCGCGACTTCTGCATGCGGTGAGACTGCGCAACCTGTCGGGGGCGATCCTGATCGATCTGGCCGGATTGACGGTGCGCAAACGGGCGCTGCTGCGGCCGGTGGTCGAGGCGGCGTTGCGCGAGGATCCGCTGCGGCCGCGGCTGGTGAGCCTTACCGGGCTCGGACTGATCGAGATCGTCAGGGCGCGGCGGCGGCCACCCCTGCACGAGCTCAGGGGAGCGGCCGGCGAGGCCTACGAGGCGGCATCCGCGTTGCTCCGCGTCTGCGCGGAACGGCCGGGCGCGCGGGTGGCGCTGCGGGCGACGCCGTCCCTCGTGCGGACGATCGAGAGAGATGCGGTCATCGGGCAGGACCTTGCGCGTGCAACCGGATATGCGCTCATGATGCGCGCCGATCCGTCCCTGTCGGCAGGATGGATCATCGAGGACGTGAACGCATGAACAAACCGCCCTGCCCCGTTTGCGGCCGGCCGGCCGTCGATCCGTCGGGCTCGGAAAGCCGGATTGCTCCGTTCTGTTCGCCACGTTGCAGCCAGGTCGATCTCGGGCGTTGGCTCACGGAGCAGTATCGTATCCCGGCGTCGGCCCCGGACGAGGTTGATCCTGCAGAAAGTCTGGGCTAGCACGCTGGCAGCGGCGGCTCTGTCCTAGTGGGGGCCCCTGTGCCCAGGTAGCTCAGTTGGTAGAGCATGCGACTGAAAATCGCAGTGTCGGTGGTTCGATTCCGCCCCTGGGCACCTTCTCTCATTCGAGAGATCTGGTGGAGGCGAACTTCTTTTCGGCTTGGAGCCAGGTCTGCACCTCGTCCGGCATGGGCGGGCTCTCGACGAGGATACCGGCGGACGCGAGAACGTCGGCAGTGCGCGGCTTGCCACGGCCGCGATTGGTGAAGACGAAGCGAACCGTCGCCGCCGCAGCCATCTTCTCCTCCGGGCCGCGCACACGGGTCATGCGGTGGTCGAAGACGATGCCGTCGTCGTTCCAGCAAAGGATGCGGCTGTCCACTCGGAACCGGTCCCATGGGTCGAGGGCATGCCGATAACGGATGCGTTGGGTGGCGACGACGCCCTGCCAGTTGTTGCGGCGCATCTGCTTCCAAAGGCCGGTGCGGATGAGGAGATCGATACGCCCGAGATCCATGATGGTGAGGTAGCGGCCATTGTTCATGTGCCGGTTGACGTCGATGTCGCCGGGCGCGACGCGGAAGAACAGGCTCGAGCGGAACGAGGCATCGGCCGTTCCTGAGTGACGCAGAGCTCGCCAGCCGACGTGAAACAGACGAACCCAGACCTGCATCCAACCCACTACTCTGCCGTCGACGTCGCATTGTGCATGGCCGCCCCGTCGATGGCGAGCGGGTCCGGGACGCCCGAGGCGGCCGAATTGCGGGGTGACGGGTTCCGACAAGAACGCTAGGCTCGTTGACGGCCCGTAACCGATGGGCCGGGATGAAACGATCGGAATGAGCGCGTATGCGTCTTGCTGTGCTGAAGGAGCGCGCGGAAACCGAACGGCGCGTCGCGGCGACGCCGGAAACCGTGCGGAAGATGGTGGCGCTCGGCTTGTCGGTGGCCGTCGAAGCGGGTGCCGGAGAGGGCTCGTCGATCTCGGACGAGGAGTTCGGGCAAGCCGGAGCTGAGATCGCGGCCGATGCGGCGGCGTCGGTCGCGGGCGCCGGCATCGTGCTTGCCGTGCAAACGCCGGAGCCGGCCCTGCGAGGGCAGCTGGACCGAGGGACGGTGCTGGTGTGCGTGTCGGGCGCGCTGTCGGACCGCTCGATCGTCGACGATGCGGCGTCGCGCGGGGTGGACCTGCTGGCGATGGAACTGCTGCCCCGGATCACGCGGGCGCAGTCGATGGACGTGCTGTCGAGCCAGTCCAACCTCGCCGGGTATCGAGCGGTGATCGAGGCGGCCGAGGCGTTTGCTCGCGGATTTCCCATGATGATGACGGCGGCCGGCACGGTACCGCCGGCGCGGGTGTTCGTGCTGGGTGCGGGCGTGGCCGGGCTGCAGGCGATCGCCACCGCGAGGCGGCTGGGGGCAGTGGTGTCGGCGACCGACGTCAGGCCGGCGGCCAAGGAAGAGATCAAGTCTCTCGGCGCCTCGTATGTGGGGGTGGAGGACGAGGAGACGGCTTCGGCGCAAACCGCCGGCGGCTATGCGCGGGAGATGAGCGAGGCGTTCCGGCGCAAGCAGGCCGAGTTGATGGCCAGCACGGTCGCCAAGGCCGACGTGGTGATCTGCACGGCATTGGTGATGGGCAGGCGCGCGCCGGTGATCGTCACGGAGGAGATGGTGGCGGGCATGCGGGCGGGCAGCGTGATCGTCGACATCGCGTCGGACGCCGGCGGCAACTGCGCGGCGACGAGACCCGGCGAGCTGTTCACGACCGCGAACGGCGTCAAGGTCCTGGGTTGGCGGAACTGGCCGGGGCGGTTGCCCGTGGCGGCGAGCAGCCTTTATGCGCGCAACCTGATGACGTTCGTGACGACGTTCTGGGATCGGGAGGCGGGCGAACTGCGTCTGCCGGAGGACGATCCGATCGTCGCCGGTGTCACGGTGACGCGCGGCGGCCAGATCGTCGGGGCGCAGTTCCGGCCGCAGAACTGAAGCGACGAGGAGATCGCCATGGATCCGCAAAGCGTCTCCGACGCCGCCTCGTCGGTGGCAGCCCAGGCACGCGCGCTCGCCGCGCGGGCCGACCTGCTGGCGCAGCACGCGGCGTCGTCGGGCTATGTCCATGCGACGAGCGTGGCCGCGGTGGGACCGATCGTGTTCTTGCTGGCGATCTTCGTGATGGCCTGCTTCGTCGGATATTACGTCGTGTGGAACGTCACCCCGGCGCTGCATTCGCCGCTGATGGCGGTCACCAACGCGATCTCCTCGGTGATCATCGTCGGCGCGATGCTGGCGACGGGACTCAGCCACGGGGTGGTTTCCGAGATCTTCGGGTTTCTGGCGGTCACGCTGGCGAGCGTAAACATCTTCGGCGGTTTCGCGGTGACGCAACGGATGCTGTCGATGTTCCGCGCCAACAAGCCGCGTACTGCGAAGTAGGACCGCCCGATGTCGCTCGATCTGCTGTCGCTGTTCTATTTGGTCGCCGCCGTCCTGTTCGTGCTGGCGCTGCGAGGCCTGTCGAGCCCGGTCTCGTCGCGTCGGGGCAACCAGTTCGGCATGGCCGGGATGGCGATCGCCGGCGTCGCCACCCTGCTGCGGCCGGGGATGACGGGCGACGGGATCGCGCTGATCGTCGCCGGTGTCGCGATCGGCGGCACGATCGGGCTGGTCGTGGCGCGGCGCATTCAGATGACGGCGTTGCCGCAGCTCGTGGCGGCATTCCACTCGCTGGTGGGGCTGGCCGCGGTGTTCGTGGCGGCGGCGGCGCTGAACGCGCCGCAATCGTTCGGGATCGGAGTGCCGGGGGCGATCAGGACCGAGAGCCTGGTCGAGATGTCGCTCGGACTCGCGATCGGCGCGGTCACGTTCACCGGGTCGCTGGTGGCGTTCGCCAAGCTGCAGGGGCTGGTCCGCGGCACACCGCTCAAGTTCGCCAACCAGCATCGGCTGAACGCGGTGCTGGGGTTGGTGCTGCTGGCACTCCTGGTGTGGTTCATCGTCACCGGGGCGCAAGTCGTCTTCTGGCTGATCGCGCTGCTCGCCTTCGCGCTCGGGTTTTTGCTGATCATGCCGATCGGCGGGGCGGACATGCCGGTGATCGTCTCGATGCTGAACTCGTATTCGGGTTGGGCGTGCGCGGGAATCGGGTTCACGATCGGCAACCTGGCGCTGATCATCACCGGCGCGCTGGTGGGCGCTTCGGGCGCAATCCTGTCCTACGTGATGTGCAAGGGAATGAACCGGTCGATCTTCAACGTGCTGCTGGGCGGCTGGGGATCCGAGAGCGGAGTGGCGGGACCGGCCGGCGGCGAGGCGGCGGACCGCACGGTCAAGGCGGGCAACGCCGAGGATGCCGGTTTCATCATGCGTAACGCGTCCAAGGTCATCGTCGTGCCCGGCTACGGCATGGCGGTGGCGCAGGCGCAGCACAGCTTGCGGGAGATGGGCGACCGGCTCAAGGCGGAAGGGGTCGACGTCAAATACGCGATCCATCCCGTGGCGGGACGCATGCCGGGACATATGAACGTGTTGCTGGCGGAGGCGAACGTGCCTTACGACGAAGTCTTCGAGCTCGAGCAGATCAACACAGAGTTCAGCACCGCCGACGTGGTCTACGTGATCGGGGCGAACGACGTGACCAATCCGGCTGCCAAATCGGACCCGAAGAGCCCGATCTTTGGGATGCCGATCCTTGAGGTCGACCGGGCGCGAACGGTGCTGTTCGTCAAACGCTCGATGGCGTCGGGCTACGCCGGCGTCGATAACGAGCTGTTCTTCAAGCCGAACACGATGATGCTGTTCGGCGATGCGAAGAAGATGACCGAGGAAATCGTCCGCTCCCTCGGGCGGTAGCGACGTGCTACCACCGGGCCTGGTCGCGCGACCGCGCCCAGAAGTAGGCGATGCCGATCACGGCGGCGAGGAGCAGCAGCATTTCGGGCAGTGTCAGGTGCGAGATCAGGCGGAAGATGACGCTGAAGATCAGGCCGTTGATGACGCTCGCGACGATCATGTGCGTCAGGCCGGCGACCGCGCCGCCGGTGGCGACGTAGCCGAGCACGATCATTCCCATGACGGAGGCTCCTGGAGTGTGCGGGCAAGCCGGCATCGCATTGCACGCGTCGGTTGACAAGCCGCGGCCCCATGACGAGGCTGCACTTCGGCGCCGGGTCGGCTCACTGCCGGCGGCTCGGGAGGAGACGTCAATGCCGCCCATCAAGAGGCAGGCTGCGGTTCGAGCGATGGTCTCGCGGAGGCCGGGATGATGGATGCCGCCGTAGCCACCGCCGGAGCCGACACGGCCAGCGGCCGTCGTCTGGGTGGAACCACCTTGCCGCTGATCGCACCTGCGGTCGTCCTGCTGCTGATCTGGTCGATCGTCCCACTGGTGATGACGGTCTACTACAGCTTCCTCCACTACAACCTCCTCGACGCGACGCAGACCGGCTTTGCCGGGATCAGCAACTACAGCTACCTGCTGACGGACCCCGACTTCTGGGCATCGCTGGTCAACACGCTGATCCTGGTCGGCGGCGTCCTGGTGATCACGGTGGGATTGGGGACGGTGCTGGCGGTGCTCTACGACCAGGATTTCCCGGGCCGGAACATCGCGCGACTGCTGGTGATCGCGCCGTTTTTCGTGATGCCGACGGTGGCGGCGCTGGTTTGGAAGAACCTGATGCTGCACCCGATCTACGGCGTCGTGTCGGCGCTGCTTCGCGGCGTCGGTCTGTCGGCGGTTGACTGGCTGGGACAGTATCCGCTGTTGACGCTGGTGGTGATCGTGAGCTGGGAGTGGCTCCCCTTCGCGCTGCTGATCCTGCTGACTGCGGTGCAGTCGCTCGACAGCGAGCAACGCGAGGCGGCGCGGATGGACGGGGCGGGCGCGTTCGACCAATTCCGCTACATCATCGTGCCGCACCTGCGGCGCGCCATCGGCGTGGTGGTGATGATCGAGACCATCTTCCTGCTGACGATCTTCGCCGAGATCCAGGTGACGACGTCGGGAGGACCAGGTGTAGCCACGACGAACCTCGCCTACCTGATCTACCGCGATGCCTTGCAGCAGTTCGACATCGGCGGCGGTTCGGCCGGCGGCGTTGTCGCGATCGTCCTGGCGAACATCGTGGCCTTCTTCCTCGTCCGCTCGGCGGCACGCAATCTGGACGCCTGAACGATGAAAAGCTCCGTTGGGCAGAAAGCGCTGATCGGGATCCTCGGCTGGGGGATCGCGTTGCTGATGTTCTTTCCGATCTTCTGGATGGTGCTCACCGGCTTCAAGAGCGAGCTGATGGCGGTGGCGACGCCCCCTCGCCTGTTCTTTCAGCCGACGCTGGCGAGCTACGCGGAAGTGCAGGCGAGAGAGAATTACTGGCTGTTTGCGTCCAACAGCGTGGTGATCTCGGTCGGAGCGACCGTATTCGCGCTGGCGCTCGCGATTCCCGCAACCTACGCGATGGCGTTCGCGCCGACCAAACGCACCCGCGGCACGCTGCTGTGGATGTTGTCGACGAAGATGCTGCCCCCGGTGGGCGTGCTTGTGCCGATCTATCTACTCGCGAAAATGACGGGCCTGATCGACACGCGCGCGGGGCTGATCATCGTCTACACGCTGATGAACCTGCCGATCGTGGTGTGGATGCTGTTCACCTTCTTCAAGGAAGTGCCGAAGGATATTCTCGAGGCTGGGCGCATGGACGGGTCGAGGCGCACGGGTGAGTTTCGTCACCTCCTGATGCCGTTGTGGCTGCCGGTGG
>CAXUBM010000027.1:0-3148 GCA_964249235.1 uncultured Acetobacteraceae bacterium
GTCAGCGTCAGCCGGATCCACACCCGGCCCGACCCGCTGGGCCTGGCGATCGTCGGTGGTCTGGCGGTGAGCCAGTTGCTGACGATCTTCACCACGCCGGTGATCTATCTGGCACTCGACCGATTGGGCCGGGCGGTCTCCGCGCGTCTGGGCGCGCGGCGCGCGGGCGAGGGCGAGGCGCGGGCTTGAACATCTCGGCACCCTTCATCGTGCGGCCGGTGGCGACGACACTGCTGGCATTGGCGCTGGTGATCTCGGGGATCTTCGCGTTCCTGCGGCTGCCGATCGCACCGCTGCCGTCGGTGGACTTTCCGACCATCCAGGTGCAGGCGCAGGATCCGGGGGCGAGCCCGGAGATCATCGCGAGCACGGTGGCCGAACCCCTGGAGCGGCACCTGGCGGCGATCGCGGACGTCAACGAGATCACGTCGCAGAGCACGCTCGGGATCACGCGGATCACGCTGCAGTTCGACCTGTCGCGCAACATCGACGGGGCGGCGCGCGACGTGCAGGCGGCGATCCAGGCGGCGCGGGCGGACCTGCCGACGTCGCTGAAGACCAACCCGACCTACCACAAGTTCAACCCGGCGGGCTCGCCGATCATGGTGCTGGCGCTGACGTCGAAGACGCGCACGGCCGCGCAGCTCTACGACTCGGCGCAGAACGTGATCAGCCAGCGGCTGTCGCAGGTCAAGGGCGTGGGGTTTGCCGACATCGGCGGCAGCGCGCTGCCGGCGGTGCGGGTGGAGCTGCAGCCGCAGCCGCTGTTCCAGCAAGGGATCAGCCTCGAGGTGGTGCGGGCGGCGATCGCGTCGGCGAACGCGGACACGCCCAAGGGGGCGATCGACGAGGGGTCGCGGCGCTATCAGCTCTACACGAACGACATCGCCGGCAAGGCGTCGGACTACCGCGACCTGATCATCGGCTACCAGAACGGCTCGCCGGTGAAGCTGTCGAATGTGGCCGACGTGATCGACAGCACCGAGGACCTGCGGCAGGCGGGCATGCTGGGCGGCGAGCCGGCGGTGGTGCTGATCATCTTTCCGACGCCGGGAGCGAACATCGTCAAGACGATCGACCAGATCCAGGCGCTGCTGCCCGACCTGCGCGCGGAGATCCCGCCGGACGAGGTGCTGACGGTGGCAGCAAACCGGTCGATCGCCATCCGGGCGTCGCTCGCCGACACCGAACGGACGTTGGTGATCGCGGTGGCGCTGGTGACGCTGGTGACGTTCCTGTTCCTGCGCAATCTGCGGGCGACGGTGATCCCGTCGATCGTGGTGCCGGCGTCGATCATCGCGACCTGCGGGCCGATGTATCTGTGCGGCTTCTCGCTCGACAACCTGTCGCTGATGGCGCTGACGGTGGCGACCGGGTTCGTCGTCGACGACGCGATCGTGGTGATCGAGAACATCTCGCGGCACATGGAAGGCGGAATGGACCGCATGCAAGCGGCACTGCTGGGCTCGCGCGAGGTGGGCTTCACGGTGCTGTCGATCACGATTTCCCTGATCGCGGTGTTCATCCCGATCCTTCTGCTGGGCGGGATCGTGGGGCGTTTGTTCCGGGAATTCGCGGTGACGCTGTCGATGACGATCGTGATCTCGATGGTCCTCGCCCTGACGTTGACGCCGATGATGTGCTCGCGCTTCCTGCTGCCGCCGCGCCACGCCGCGGACGCGGGAGCACGGCCGAACATCGTGCTGCGCGCCTCCGAGGCGGGACTCGCCCGCATGCTGGCAGGCTACGAGCGCACGCTGGGCTGGGCGCTGCGCCACCCCGCCCTGCTGCTGGCGAGCCTGGGGGCGACGGTGCTGCTGACACTCTATCTGTTCACCGCGGTGCCGAAGGGGTTCTTCCCGAACCAGGACACCGGGCTGATGATCGGCACGATGCAGGGCGACCAGAGCATCAGTTTCCAGAACATGAGCCGAAAGCTGGCGCGCATTCAGCACATCATCGACTCCGATCCGGCGGTCAAGACGGTGATCGGCTTCACCGGCGGCCGAGGCACGAACCAGGGACAGATTTTCGTGCAGCTCAAGCCGCTGGCACAGCGGCCGGCGATCGACCGGGTGATCGCGCGGCTGCGACCCAAGCTCGGGCGTGTGGTGGGCGTGCGGACCTTCCTGTTCGGGGCCGAGGACGTGCGCGCGGGCGGGCGGCAATCGTCGGGCGCCTACCAGTATACGCTGCAAGCGGACGACACGAAGACGCTCTACGATTTCGCGCCGAAGCTGGTGGCGGCGCTGCAGAAACGGCCCGAACTCGCCGACGTCAACTCGGACCAGCAGCAGGGCGGGTTGGAGACCGACGTCGACATCGACCGCGATACGGCGGCACGGCTGCAGCTGACGCCGGCGTCCATTGACGACACGCTGTACGACGCGTTCGGACAGCGGCTGGTCTCGACCATCTACCGGCCGCTCGGGCAGTATTACGTGGTCATGGAGGTGGCGCCGAAATACTGGCAGAACCCGGACACGCTCAAGCAGATCTGGATCAGCACGTCGCCGGTGACGGCTTCGGGGACGGCGTCGACGCAGACGATCACCACGGGGACGCGGACCAGCCTCGGCACGACGCCGAGTGCCAACATCGTCGCAGAGACGAACGCGTCGAGCGGCACGAGCACGCAAAGCCAAGCGTCGACTCAGAGCCAGCAGGCGTCGCAGGCGGAGACGAACGCGTCGATCAACGCGATCGCGGTGGCCAGGGCGGGGTCGGCATCGGCGAGCCCGTCGGTGGCGACGAGCTCGTCGACGATGGTGCCGCTGAGCGCGGTGGCGAGCGTGCACAAGGGCTTCACGCCATTGGCGGTCAATCACCAGAGCGAGTTCGTGGCGACAACGATCTCGTTCAATCTGCCGCCCGGGCACTCGCTCGGTGATGCGGCGCGGGTGATCCGCGAGACGATGCTGCAACTGGGCGCGCCGCCGAGCATTCACGGCGGGTTCGCGGGCACGGCGCAGCAGTTCCAGAAATCGGTCAGCGACGAGCCGATCCTGATCTTCTCGGCACTGGCGGCCGTCTACATCGTGCTGGGCGTGCTGTACGAAAGCTACATCCATCCGCTGACGATCCTGTCGACGCTGCCGTCGGCGGGGGTGGGCGCGCTGCTCGCGCTGCTGATCACCGGGCACGAGCT
>CAXUBM010000027.1:3158-14661 GCA_964249235.1 uncultured Acetobacteraceae bacterium
TCACGACGGCCTGCCTGCTGCGGGTCCGGCCGATCATGATGACGAGCTTCGCCGCTGCCTTCGGGGCGCTGCCGTTGGCGTTCGGATCGGGCGAGGGTGCGACGCTGCGCCAGCCGCTCGGGATCTCGATCGTCGGCGGGCTGATCGTGAGCCAGGCGCTGACGCTCTACACGACACCCGTGGTCTATCTGGCGCTCGACCGGCTGAGCCACCGGTTCCGTCGGCGGCGCTCGGGCGGCCTGCAGCCGGCGGCGCACACATAGCACCATGGACCGATCACGGGAGTTCCGGTTGGGAGTGAGGACGCGCGCGGTGGCCGGATGCCTGGCGCTGTCGGCGTGCATGGTCGGTCCCGATTACCGTCGGCCGAAGGTGGAGACGCCGTCGGCGTTCAAGGAGGCGCGGCCGCTGCCCGGCTGGGAGGTGGCCTCGCCCGCGAACGCGGCGATGCCGAAGGGCCAGTGGTGGACGATCTACGGCGATCCGGTCCTCGACCAGCTCGAAGACCAGGTGGAGGTCTCGAACCAGTCTCTGAAGGCGTCGGAGGCGAACTACAGGCAGGCGGTGGCGCTGGTCGACGAGGCGCGGGGCGAGCTGTTCCCGGTGCTGGGGTTGACGCCGTCGGTGCAGAGGAGCGGCAGCGGCGGCACGAGCGTCGTCGTCGGCACGGGCAGCAGCCTGGCGGGCAACGGAACCACGGGCGCCGCGGCCGGCACCGGCACCGGTGGGACGACCGGCACGTCGCTGACGGGCACGGGCGGCAATCTGACCGGAGCGACGACGGGTATCAGCACGGGACGGAATAGCAGCACGCTGACGTTCCAGGGCAGTGTCAGCTGGGACCTCGACCTGTGGGGACGGATCAGGCGGCAGATCGAGAGCCAGGTGTCGACGGCGCAGGCGGACGCGGCCGAGATCGCCAACGCAAGGCTGTCGCTGCAGGCAACGTTGGCGACCGACTACTTCGAGATGCGGTCGTCGGACAGCCTGCAGACGCTGCTGGACCAGACGGTCGCGATCTACCAGAAAAACCTGACGGTGCTGAAGAACCAGACGGTCGCCGGCACCGTGCTGCCGTCGGACTACTACCAGGCGCTGACGGAATTGCAGTCGACGCAGGCGCAGGCGGCGTCCGTGGGGGCGGCGCGGGCGCAGTACGAGCACGCGATCGCGGTGCTGACCGGGCATGCGCCGGCGGACGTGGCGATCGCGCCGGGGGCGCTGCAGGGCTACGTGCCGCAGGTGCCGCCCGGCGTGCCGTCGACGCTGCTGCAGAGGCGGCCGGACATCGCCGAGGCCGAGCGGCAGGTCGAGGCGGCGAACGCGCAGATCGGCGTCGAGATCGCGGCGTTCTATCCGGACATCAGTCTGACCGCGAGCGGCGGTTTCGCCGGACCGCAGCTCTCGACGCTGTTCTCGGTCGCCAACGAGTTCTGGTCGCTGGGCGCGTCGGCGAGCGAGACGTTGTTCGAGGGCGGAATCAGGACGGCGGCGGTCGAGGCGGCGCGGGCGAGCTACGACGCGTCGGTTGCGGATTACCGCCAGGCGGTGCTGACCGCGTTCGAGGGCGTCGAGGACGAGCTGGCGGCGCTTCGCTTCTACGGCCAGCAGGCGGGTTTCGAGCGCGAGGCGGTGGCGAACGCCTACAAGACGGTGGCGATCGCGTCGAACGAATACCGCGCGGGAACGCAGGATTATACGACGGTGGTGACGGCGCAGACCACGGCGCTGTCGGACGCGCAGACGGCGCTGAGCGTGCAGCAGAACCTGCTGACGGCCAGCGTCGCCTTGATCGAGGCGCTCGGCGGCGGTTTCGACGCGTCGCAGGTGCCGACGAAGGACAGCCTGCAGACGAGCGATCCGTTCCTCCCGGCGTTCCTGGAGCGGTGACCGGCCGCCGGAACGACGCCCTCGTCTCGTTCGGTGACGCGGGTCTGGGGTCGCCGACCCCAGTGGGGTTTCAGGGGCGACGCCCCTGACCTCGGCCGCGCGCTGCTCAGAAGCCCGCTGACCCCCGTGGGCGCGGAACACCCAGGTTAGAAGACCGCCTTGCCGGCCAGAAGGCCGAGCACGAGGAAGATCAGGAAGAGCACGATCGCAACGACGAACAGAAGCTTGGCAATCCCCGCTGTGGCAGCCGAAATGCCGGTGAAGCCGAAAACGCCGGCAATCAATGAAATAACGAAGAAAAGGATGGCAAGCTTCAGCATGGTGACCCACCCGATTAATTGTGTGTTCGCCGAACGCACCATAGAATGCGTAGTTGCAATGGGCGGTTGTGCGGCGCGCGAGGCAGGTCCGATGCGTAGGAGCGTGTGTATTCTCGGCCCGGCCGTGGGGATGGCGCCGGCTGGTGCCGCGGCCGGGCAGACACCGCCAATGTCCGTGCAGGCGCCGCTCGCGGCGCCCGGCGCGCCGCCGGCGGACGGGAGCGTGGCCTCGCCGGTGCCACCCGACGCCGAACTGCCGCCGCCGCCGGTGCTGACCGACGAGGAGGCGCGCGCCGAGGCCGACCGCATCCGGCGCGACCTGCGTGACGAGGTGCCGCACGTGATCACCGCCTCGCCGAGCCGGCAGGCGTTGCTGGTGTCGCTCGCCCGCGGCGAGCTCGCGGCCAGCGGCCGGACGATCGACAGGCCGCAACTGCTGGTCGTCGTCGACCGGGCACCGTCGGTGCAGATGCTGCAGCTGGTGGCCGCCTTCCCGGATGCGCCCTGGAGGGTGCTCGGCGGAACACGGGTGTCGACGGGTCAGAGCGGGCGCAAGCTTTACTACATCACACCGACCGGCGTGTTCGAGAATACCGACGCGATCTTGGGGTATCGGGCGCAGGGGACATTCAACGAGCATCACATCCGCGGCAATGGGCTCAAGGGCATGCGGGTGTGGGATTTCGGCTGGCACGAGGCGGTGAAGGGCTGGCTGCCGACGCCACATACCGTAAAGATCACGCTTGACGACCACTCAAACAAACCGCAGTTCCTGGAGGCGCGGATCGGCCGGCCGGCGTCGGAGGGCTGCGTGCGAATCCCGGCGGCGATGAACCGGTTTCTGGATCTGCACGGGGTGCTGGACGTGGATTACGAGCGGGCGGCAAGCCTGGACGTCAGGTTTCGCGCCCTGCTGCTGCCGAACCGGCATCCGACCAGGTTGGCGGGGAAGATGCTCGTGGTCGTCGACACCGCCGGACAGCGCGCGTGAAGGGGGCGGGCCAGATCCCGCCCCCTGGCGATCAGAGACGGCCGATCAGGAGTCCGATCAGGAGACCGGCGCCGGCGGCGGCGGCGAGTGCCGTCACCGGCCGATCGGCGGCGATGTCACGGACGGTGTCGAGGGCCTCGCCGTAGTAGGATTGCGCGTCGCCGGCATATTGGTTGACCTTGCCCTTCATCTGCGTGTCGGTGTCGCCGAACACGCCGCCGACCGTGTCCTGGACCTTGCCGGTCGCGCTCTTGATAGTGCCTTCAACCTTGTTCTCGTCGACCATGGAGTTGTTCCTTTGCCATTCGCGCGTGGGTGAACGCATCGGCGCGGCGGAGGATGCGCGGCAGGAACCGATTAGCGCGCTGACGCGATGAACCACCGTCCCCGCCGGAGCCACGGATGAAGCTGTTTGCCTGCCAGAGCTGCGGCTCGATGGTGTTCTTCGAGAATCGGGTGTGCGGACATTGCGGCCACCGGGTCGGCTTCGACCCGGCCAGTCTGACGGTCGTGGCGCTCGAGCCGGCGGGCGACGTGTTCGAGGCGGTGGGCGTGACCGGCGGCCCGTATGTGTTCTGCGCGAACGCCTCGGAGGACGTGTGCAACTGGCTGCTGCCGGCAGGATCGCCGGATGCGTTGTGCGCGGCCTGCCGTCACAACCGTATGATCCCGGACCTGTCGGCGCCGGACACGCGGGAGCGCTGGCGCAAGCTCGAAGTGGCCAAACACCGCCTGATCTACTCGCTGCTGCGGCTCGGAATGGCGCTGCCGAACCGGATCGACGATCCGCAGGGCGGACTGGTCTTCGACTTTCTCGACGAGCGCCCGGGAGGCGGCCGGGTCATGACCGGCCACGAAAACGGCGTGATCACGATCGCGGCGCGCGAGGCCGACGACGTCGTGCGCGAGGAACTGCGGCACGAGATGCACGAGAGCTATCGGACGCTGCTCGGGCATTTCCGGCACGAGGCGGGTCACTGGATTTGGAATCGACTGGTTCGCGACGCGGGACGGCTGGATGAGTGTCGGGCGCTGTTCGGCGACGACAGGCAAGATTATCGGGCGGCGCTCGAACGCCACTACGCACAAGGGTCGCGGCCGGACTGGGCCGGGCACGTGATCACGGCCTATGCGTCATCGCATCCTTGGGAGGATTTCGCGGAGACGTGGGCGCACTACCTCCACGTCGTCGACACGCTCGATACGGCGAACGCGTTCGCGATGTCGGTTCGGCCGGCGGAGAAAGCGACGGGATCGTCGGAAGGAAGTGCCGTCGATCCCTATCGCGAGCCGGACATGGAGGTGATCCTGAAGGCGTGGTTGCCGCTGGTGTTCGCGGTCAACTGCCTCAACAGGAGCATGGGGCTGCCGGACCTTTATCCCTTCGTGATCAGCCCCGAGGTGCGCGCCAAGCTCGCCTTCATGCATAGCCTGAAGGGCGCGGCCTGATCAGTCGAAGTCGTTGGGACTATCGGTATCCTCGCGTGCCTGGACGGGGCCGCTGTCCTGGCCCTTCGCGGAACGGTCCCGGTCGAGGAGCTCGATGACCGCCATGTCGGCGGCGTCGCCGTAGCGGACGCCAGCCTTGAGCACGCGGGTGTAGCCGCCAGGGCGGCCCTTGTAGCGGTCGGCGATGGTGGTGAAGAGCTTGGCGACGATCTTGTCGTCACGAAGCTGGGCGAACGCCTGGCGGCGAGCGTGCAGGCCGCCCCGCTTGCCGAGCGGCTGATTACGCTCGGCATAGGGCCGCAGTTCCTTGGCTTTCGGCAGCGTGGTGGTGATCTGCTCGTGCTTGATCAGGGCGACGGCCATGTTGCGAAACATGGCGAGCCGGTGGGACGAGGTGACGCCAAGCTTTCGGCCGGCAACGCCATGACGCATGTGAGCGGGTCCTCAGTAATGCGGGTCCGGGGACAACGCCCCCAGCGGAGCAGGGCGGAGCCCTGGGTTGTTCAGAACGGTTCGTCGAGACGTTTGGCCAAGTCTTCGATGTTTTCCGGCGGCCAGGTCGGCACGTTCATGCCGAGGCTGAGCCCCATGGAGGTCAGGACCTCCTTGATTTCGTTGAGCGACTTGCGGCCGAAATTCGGCGTGCGCAGCATCTCCTGCTCGGTCTTCTGAACCAGGTCGCCGATATAGACGATGTTGTCGTTCTTCAGACAGTTGGCGCTGCGGACCGAGAGTTCGAGTTCGTCGACCTTGCGGAGCAGGTTGCGGTTGAACGGCAGATCGTCCTGCGGCTCTTCGGCGCGGATCGGGCGCGGCTCGTCGAAGTTGATGAACAGCTGGAGCTGGTCCTGAAGGATGCGAGCGGCCAGTGCCACCGCATCTTCGGGTGTTACAGCACCATTGGTCTCGACAGTAAGCAGCAGCTTGTCGTAATCCGTTACCTGGCCGACACGAGTCGGCTCGACGCGGTAGGAGACGCGGCGGACCGGGGAATAAATCGCGTCGACCGGGATCAGCCCGATCGGCGCATCCTCGGGGCGGTTGGCGGCGGCGGGAACGTAGCCCTTGCCGATCTGGGCGGTCAGCTCCATGCCGAGCTTCACACCGTCGTCGAGCGTGCAAATGACGAGATCGGGGTTCATGATCTCGATGTCGTGGCCGGCCTGGATCTGGCGGGCGGTGACCTCGCCCGGGCCCGTCGCCTGCAGGACCATGCGCCTGGGCTCGTCGCCGTGCATGCGCAGGGCGAGCTGCTTGATGTTGAGAACGATGTCGGTGACGTCCTCGCGGACGCCGGCGATGGAGCTGAACTCGTGCAGCACGCCGTCGATCTGCACCGCGGTGACGGCCGCCCCCTGCAGCGAGGAGAGCAGCACGCGGCGGATGGCGTTGCCGAGCGTCATGCCGAAGCCGCGCTCGAGCGGCTCGGCGACGACGGTGGCGACGCGGGCGGAATCGGCGCCGAACTCGACTTCGAGCTTGTCCGGCTTGATCAGGCTTTGCCAGTTACGCTGGAGTGCCAAAACGGCACCTCCTTTCGGACGGTAGTGAAGTGATCAGACCCGGCGGCGCTTGCGGGGGCGGCAGCCGTTGTGCGGGATGGGCGTCATGTCGCGGATCGCGGTGATGGAGAAGCCGACGGCCTGCAGCGCACGGAGCGCGCTTTCCCGGCCGGAGCCGGGACCGGAGACTTCGATCTCCAGAGTCTCCATGCCGTGCTCGCGTGCCTTCTTGCCGGCGTCCTCGGCGGCGACCTGGGCGGCGTAAGGGGTCGACTTGCGGCTGCCTTTGAAGCCCTGACTGCCGGCCGACGACCAGGCGATGGCATTGCCCTGCGCGTCGGAGATGGTGATCATCGTGTTGTTGAAGGTGGACAGCACGTGCGCCACACCGGAGATGATGTTCTTGCGCTCCTTGCGGCGCGGCCGCGCGGTGGTGGCGGAAGCGGCGCGTGCCATCAGCGGGTGACCTTCTTCTTGCCGGCGATCGCGACCGCCTTGCCCTTGCGGGTGCGGGCATTGGTGTGGGTGCGCTGGCCGCGGACGGGCAGGCCGCGCCGGTGTCGCAGACCACGGTAGCAGCCGAGATCCATCAGGCGCTTGATGTTCATCGCCAGCTCGCGGCGCAAGTCGCCCTCGACCTGGAACTCGCGGTCGATCAGCTCACGGATGCGCAGCACCTCGTCGTCGGAGAGCTGGTTGACGCGGCGCTCGACCGGGATCTTGAGCTGCTGGCAGATGGCAGCGGCCTTGGTTGGCCCGATGCCGTAGATGTAACGCAACCCGATCACGACACGCTTGTTGGTCGGGATATTCACGCCGGCTATACGCGCCACGCACTTCTCTCCTCAACCGGCCCCGGGAAAGAGCCGTCACGAAAAACCACCGGCACGAAAACGACGCCGACGCCGCCTCGGGAGGTGAGGCCGCGTCGCTGATTCGACGACCGGAATGGCGTTCGACGGACCGGTGTCACGCGGTTGCCGAAGGCGCGCAATATACGGGTGTGGCGGGGCAAGTCAACGCGACAGGATCAACTTAGCGTGACGGGCTGTGATTGACCGGCGAGGACAGACTCGATCGCCCGACTGACCTCGTCCATGTCGGCCATGCCGTCGACGCGGACGAGGCGGCCCAGCTGCTCGTAGAAGGGGATGATCGGACGGGTCTGGTCGCGATAGGCGGCGAGCCGGGCGGCCACCGTGTCACGTCGATCGTCTTCGCGGTGGATGAAGTCGTGGCTGCCGCACTTGTCGCACGTCCCGGCGACGCGCGGCGGGTGGAAGGTCTCGTGATAGCCGGCGCCGCAGACGGCGCAGCTGAAACGGCCGGCGATGCGCTCGACGAGCAGCGGTTCGTCGACGACGAGCTCGATCACGGCATCGAGTTTGACGTTCATGCCGGCGAGCAGTGCGTCGAGCGCCGTCGCCTGGGCCACCGTGCGCGGAAATCCGTCGAGGATGAAGCCGCGGGCGGCGTCGGGACGGCGGATGCGATCGCCGAGCATGTCGATGATGATGTCGTCGGGGACCAGCCGGCCCGCCTCCATGACCGCCCGCGCGCGCTGGCCGACGTCGCTGCCGGCGCGAACCTCGGCGCGGAGCATGTCGCCGGTGGAGATCTGGATGATGCCGTGACGTTCCTGCAGGCGCTTGGCCTGCGTGCCTTTGCCCGCGCCAGGTGGGCCGAGCAGGATGAGGTTCAACGCCGCGCCCCCCTGCCGGTGCGGGGCGCGGGTCGCTTGCGGATCAGGCCCTTGTACTGGTGGGCCAGCAGGTGACTCTGGATCTGCGTCACGGTGTCCATGGTCACGGAGACGATGATGATCAGGCTCTGGCCACCGAAATAGAAGGGCAGGTTGTAGCGGCCGATCAGGACCTGGGGCAGCAGGCAAATCAGGGTGAGATAGAGGGCGCCGACCGTGGTCAGACGGGTGAGCACGTAGTCGAAGAACTCGGCCGTGTTGCTGCCGGGGCGGCGGCCCGGGATGAAGCCGCCGGAGCGCTTGAGGTTGTCGGCGGTCTCCTGCGGGTTGAAGGCGACCGCGGTGTAGAAATAAGAAAAGAAGATGATCATCCCGGCGTAGAGGGCGAGGTAGAGCGGCTTGCCCTGGCCGAGCTCCTGGCCGAGGAAGGACAGCCAGCCGGGCTCGTTAGGCGAGGCGCTCGAGAAGCCGATCAGGGTGGCCGGGATCAGCAGGATCGAGCTGGCGAAGATCGGCGGGATGACGCCGGCGGTGTTGACCTTGAGCGGCATGTAGGTGGTGTCGCCGCCATACATGCGGTTGCCGACCTGGCGCTTGGGGTGCTGGATGACGACGCGGCGTTGCGCGGTTTCCATGAAGACGATGAAGGCGATGGCGGCGAGCGCGATGACGAAGAAGCTGATCACCGCGAAGGCGGAGATGCCGCCGGTGTAGCCGAGCTCGAGCAGGCTGGAGACGGTGTGCGGCAGGTTGGCGACGATGCCGGCGAAGATGATCAGGCTGATGCCGTTGCCGACACCGCGGGCGGTGATCTGCTCACCGAGCCACATCAGGAACATCGTGCCGCCGACCAGGGTGACGACGCTGGAAAAGACGAAGAACAGGCCGGGGTCGATGACGGCGGGACCGGAGGGGCCGTGCATGCGCTCCAGGCCGACGGAAATGCCGTAGGCCTGGAACAGGGCGATCAGGACGGTGAGGTAGCGGGTGTATTGGTTGAGCTTCTTGCGGCCCTGCTCGCCTTCCTTCTTGAGGGTTTCGAGCGAGGGGATGGCCGAACTCATCAGCTGGATGATGATCGAGGCCGAGATGTAGGGCATGATGTTGAGCGCGAAGACGGTCATGCGGCCCAGCGCGCCGCCGGTGAACATGTCGAACATGCCCAGGATGCCGCTGCCGTGCTGGGCGAGAAGCTGGCCCATCACCGTCGCATCCACGCCGGGCACGGGGATGTAGGTGCCGATGCGGTAGACGATCAGCGCGCCCAGCGTGAACCAGATGCGTTTCTTTTGCGGGGGGGCCTTGGCTAATTGGCCCACGGTCACGTGGCCGCCCACCTGTCCGGGGGCTGATGCAATATCCAAACCCCCTTAACGGCCGGGGGCGCCGCCCCGGGACCCCGCTGGGGCCTTAGGCCCCAGACCCCTCTGGTTTGGCAACCTCAATCGTGGTGGTGACCGAGCCGCCGGCTTTTTCGACCGCGGCCACAGCGGCGGCGGAGGCGCCGGAGACGGTGATGCGAAGCGGACGCGTCACCTCGCCACGAGCGAGGAGACGAACGCCGCTCCACCGGGTGCCGGAGATCAGGCCGGCCTCGCGCAGCGACGACTCGGTGATCTCGGCGGTCGCGTCGAGCCTGCCTTTTTCGAAGGCCTGCTCGAGCGTGCCGAGATTGATCGGCGCGTATTCCTTGCGGAAGATGTTCTTGAAGCCGCGCTTGGGCAGGCGGCGGTAGATGGGAAGCTGGCCGCCTTCGAAGCCGTTCAGCGCCACACCTTCGCGCGCCTTCTGGCCTTTGACGCCCTTGCCACTGGTCTTGCCCTTGCCGGAGCCGATGCCGCGGCCCAGGCGCTTCGACTTCAGGCGCGAGCCCGGATTGTCGCGCAGTTCGTTGAGCTTCATCTCAGTTCTCCACCCGCACGAGGTGGGCGACCTTGCGGATCATGCCGCGCACGCTCGGCGTGTCGTCGAGCTCACGCGTGCGGTGCATCTTGTTCAGGCCCAGACCGATCAGGGTTTCGCGCTGGCTTTTCTCGCGCCCGATCGGGGAGCCGATCTGGGTGACGCGGACCTTGGCCGCGGCGTCGCGTTCAGACATCGGCGACCGCCTCCTGGGCGATGTCGACCGCGGGCGCGGCGCCGTCGCGCTTGCCCATGATGTCCGAGACCTTCTTGCCGCGGCGCGTCGCGACGGTGCGTGGGCTGGCGCAGCGCTCAAGCGCGGCGAAGGTCGCCTTGACCATGTTGTGCGGGTTGCGGCTGCCCAGCGACTTGGCGACGACGTCGCCGATGCCGAGCGACTCGAAGACCGCGCGCATCGGGCCGCCGGCGATGATGCCGGTGCCGGCTTCGGCCGAGCGCAGGATGACCTTGCCGGCGCCGAAATGGCCGTAGGCGTCGTGGTGCAGCGTGCGGCCTTCGCGCATCGGCACGCGGATCATGCTGCGCTTGGCGCGGTCGGTGGCCTTGCGGATCGCCTCGGGCACTTCGCGCGCCTTGCCGGCGCCATAGCCGACGCGGCCCTTCTGGTCGCCCACGACGACGAGGGCGGCGAAGGCGAAGCGGCGGCCGCCCTTCACCACCTTGGCCACGCGATTGATGGTGACCAGCTTGTCGACGAGTTCATCGCCGTCGCGGTCGCGCTCGCGGTCGCGACGGCCGCCGTCCCTGGCTTCACGTGCCATCGTCGTACCCCTCAGAAATCGAGACCGCCCTCGCGGGCGGCCTCGGCCAGCGCCTTGACGCGGCCATGATAGAGATAGGAGCCGCGGTCGAAGACGACCGCCTTGACCCCGGCCGCGATCGCTCGCTCGGCGACGAGCTTGCCGACCGCGGTGGCCGCCTCGCGATCGGCGCCGGTGCGGACCTGCTCCTTGACCGAGCTGTCGAGCGAGGAGGCGGCGGCCAGCGTGTGGCCGGCCGCGTCGTCGATCACCTGGGCGTAGATGTTCTTGCCCGAGCGGAAGACCGACAGGCGCGGACGACCGCCGGCCTTGCGGCGGAGCGAGAAGCGAAGCCGCGCGCGGCGGCGCTCGCGGAGTTCCGAGGTCGCGCCCATTACTTCTTCTTGCCTTCCTTGCGCCGGATCTGCTCGTCGTCGTAACGAATGCCCTTGCCCTTGTAGGGTTCGGGCTGGCGGTAGCGACGTATGTCGAGCGCGACCTGGCCGACTTGCTGCTTGTCCGCCCCCGCGACCGTGACCGAGGTCGGGCGGGGCGTGGTGATCGTGATCCCCTCGGGGATCGGATAGTTCACCGGGTGCGAAAAGCCGAGATTGAGCTCCAGCGTGCGGCCGGAAACCGCGGCGCGATAGCCGGTGCCGGTGATCTCGAGCGTCTTGCTGTAGCCGACCGACACGCCTTTCACCGCGCTGGCGACGAGTGCGCGCGTCGTGCCCCACATCATCTGCGCGCGGCGCTCCTTGCTGCGCGGCGTGACGGTGACGCGGCCTTCGGCGACGGTGGTCTCGACGTCGTCGGTCAGCTCGACGGAGAGTTGGCCGAGCTTGCCGCGGGCGGTCAGGACGCGGCCCGCAATGGCGATCTCGACGCCGGCGGGGATCTCGACGGGATATTTGCCGACACGTGACATCGGTGGCTCCTCAGAACACGCGGCAGAGCACTTCGCCGCCGACATTGGCGGCGCGTGC
>CAXUBM010000028.1:0-243 GCA_964249235.1 uncultured Acetobacteraceae bacterium
TCCAGGAACCGCGGCACCCGGCTGACCGGCACCGCGACGTCGTTCTTCACCGACGCACCGGCGCGCGCCTGCGCCTCGGTGTGCTCCTCGCGCAACCGCCACAGGGCCGCCCGCTGCGCCTCGCTCTCCGCGATCACCGCGTCGAGCACCTCGCCCGCCTCGAGCGACTCCCCCAGCATCTCCTCCAGTCCCTCGCGCACGGCCGATCCCGCCCGTCCCGAGGCGAGCTCGAGCAGCACGCAG
>CAXUBM010000028.1:261-14510 GCA_964249235.1 uncultured Acetobacteraceae bacterium
CGGCATGGCGGCGAACGGCAGGCTCACCCCCTCGATGAGCCGCGTCGTCAAACCCACCCCGGTCGCCGACATGTATTCGAACGCCGACACCGCCCCCGCGTCGAACGACTGCACCCGCCCGAGCAGCGCCAGCGCCGCCTCGTTCGAGGGCAGCGCGCAAAGCGCCGTGACCGTCAGACGCGGCACCGGGACCAGCTTGAGCACCGCCGCCGTGATCACGCCCAGCGTCCCTTCCGACCCCACGAACAGCTGCCGCAGGCAATAACCGGTGTTGTCCTTGCGCAGCCGGCGCAGCCCGTCGAACACCTGCCCGTCCGCCAGCACCACCTCGAGCCCCAGCACCAGGTCGCGCGCATTGCCGTAGCGGATCGTCATGTTGCCGCCCGCGTTCGTCGCCAGCACGCCGCCGATCTGGGCACTGCCTTCGGCCGCGATCGACAGCGGCAGCATCCGCCCCGCCTGGCGCGCCGCCGCCTGTGCCGCCGCCAGCGTCACCCCCGCCTCGACCACCATCGTCCCGTCGACCGCGTCGACGTCGCGCACCCGCGACAGCCGCGACAGGTTCAGGATCAGCATGCCGCCCGAGGCGTCCACCGCGGCGCCCCCCACCAGTCCCGTATTGCCGCCCTGCGGCACCAGCGCCGCACCCGCGCGGCTGCAGGCGGCGACCACGCGCGCCACCTCCGCCGTGTCGCGTGGCCTTAGCACCGCCGCCCCCCGGCCGCGAAAGACGCCGCGCCAGTCCACCGCGAACGGCTCGGCGTCGCGTCCCGTCAGCATCCCCGCCGGCCCGAGGATGCCGGCAAGCTGGTCGAGGAGCAGGGGATCGATCATCATCCGATTTGTCTAGCAGGCAGCCGCCCGCCGAGCACGACCGGGCATGGCTTCGTTTTGCCAGCGTCGCGTCCCCCCGTTCACCTGTTGTCTAACGCCGCCTGTCGTGTTGCCCTGTCGGCAAGCAAGCCAAGAAGGCGTCCACCACGGGAGGAACTGGAATGAGGTTACGCGCCGGGATCGCCGCGGTGCTTGCGGTGACGATGTCCAGCGCCGGCGCGCGCGCCGAAACCCTGTCGATCGCCTGCGGCTCGGTCGGCAAGGAGCAGACCCTCTGCCAGGAACTGACCGCCGAATGGGGCAAGCGCACCGGCAACACCGTCAAGGTGGTCCCGATGCCGCCCTCGGACAGCGACCGGCTCGCCCTCTACCGCCAGCTCTTCGGGGCCCAGTCCGCCGACATCGACCTCTTCGAGATCGATACGATCTGGCCCGGCATCCTCGGCTCGAACTTCATCGACCTCAAACCCTACACCAAAGGCGCCGAGCGCGGCGACTTCGCCTCCACCATCAGCAACGACACCGAGGATGGCCATCTGGTCGCGATGCCGCTGTTCGTCGACGCCGGGCTTTTGTTCTACCGCAAGGATCTGCTCGCCAAATACCACCAGCCGGTCCCGCAGACCTGGGACGAGATGACCCGCACCGCCAAGCAGATCCAGGATGCCGAACGCGCCGCCGGCCATGCCGGCCTCTGGGGCTACGTGTTCCAGGGCAAGGCCTACGAGGGCCTGACCTGCAACACGCTCGAATGGGTCGCGAGCCACGGTGGCGGCACCTTCGTCGACGGGCAGGGCAAGATCACCGTCGACAACCCCGCCGCCGCCCGCGCGCTCGACCGGGCCGCCGGCTGGATCCGCACGGTCGCCCCCGAGGGCGTGCTGAACTACACCGAGGAGGAGTCGCGCGGCGTCTTCCAGTCAGGCAACGCCGTCTTCATGCGCAACTGGCCCTATGCGCTCGGTCTCGCCGAAGGCCCGGACAGCCCGATCCGCGGCAAGGTCGGCGTCGCCCCCCTGCCGGAGGGCGACGGTCCCGGCGCCCGCCACGCCGCCACGCTCGGCGGCTGGCAGATCGCGGTCAGCAAATACTCCCGCCATCAGCAGCTGGCGGCCGAGCTCGCCGTCTTCCTGACCAGCAAGGCGTCCGTCCGCCGCTGGGCGATCGAGGGCGGTTACACCCCGCCGTTTCCCGCCCTCTACCAGGATCCCGAGGTGCTGCGCGCCAACCCGACCTTCCCGGCGCTGCTGCCGATCTTCCAGAGCGCCGTGCCGCGCCCGTCCGCGGTCACCGGTACCAAATACGACGCCGTCAGCCACGACGTCTTCAACGCCGCCTACCAGGTGATCTCGGGTGAGGCCAAGGCCGCCGACGCGCTGTCGTCGCTCGACCGCCAGCTCCACCGCGTCAAGCGCTCGGGCTGGTAGCGAGCCGCCATGCAGACCGAGCGGACCCTATCGCAATCCCGGGTCCGTGCCGCTTGGTTCTTCCTGGCGCCGTCGCTCGCGACCATGGCGCTCGTCGCCGCCTGGCCGCTCGCGCGCACCCTCTATTTCAGCCTGACCGACGCGGACATGAAGGACATGTCGCAGGCGACGCTCATCGGTTTTGGCAACTATGTCGGCCCCTATGGCGTGCTCGACGACCCCGACTGGTGGCACGCCGTCGCCAACACGATCGGCTTCACCGTCGCCTCGGTCTCGATCGAGACCGTGCTCGGCACGATCGTCGCCCTCGTGCTCGACGCCAGGTTTCCCGGCCGTTCACTGGTCCGCGCCGCCGTCCTGGTGCCCTGGGCGATCCCGACCGTGGTCTCGGCCAAGATGTGGGGCTGGATGCTCAACGACCAGTTCGGCCTGGTCAACCACGTCCTGATGCGCCTGCACCTGATCGCCTCGCCCATCGCCTGGACCGCCAACCCCAACCTCGCGCTGGCCAGCGTCGTCATTGTCGACGTCTGGAAGACCACGCCCTTCATGGCGCTCCTGATCCTGGCCGGCCTGCAGAGCCTGCCGCACGACTGCTACGAGGCCGCGCGGGTCGACGGCATCCATCCGGTTCGCGTGTTCTTTCGCGTCACCCTGCCGCTGATCCGCCAGGCGATGATGGTCGCCGTGATCTTCCGCGGCCTCGACGCGCTGCGCGTCTTCGATCTCGTCTACGTGCTGACGTCCAACAGCAACCGCACGATGACGATGTCGGTCTACGCCCGCAACCAGCTCGTCGGCATCGGCCAGGTCGGCTACGGGTCCGCCGCCAGCACGGTCCTGTTCCTGATCGTGGGCCTGTGCGCGTTCGCGACCATCACGCTCGGCCGCGTTCGCCTCGGCGGCCAGATCCGATGATCCGCGCCCCGCGTCCCGCCCGGCTCCTTCGCCGCGCCGCCTTCGCCGCCCTGACACTGCTGATCGTCGCCTTCTCGCTCTTTCCGTTCTACTACGCCGTCGTCTCCTCGATGAAGGTCGGCTCGGAACTGTTCGATCCCGGATTGCTGCCGCCCCATTGGCGCCTGCTCAACTACTGGACGGTTCTCGGCAACGGCGACTTCCTGCGCGACATCGTCAACTCGGTCGCGGTGGCGGTGGCGGTCGTCGCGCTCTCGCTCGGCCTCGGCCTGACCGCCGCCTACGCGCTCGGCCGTATCCGCTTCGCCGGCCGTCGGCTGCTGCTCGTCAGCATCCTCGGCGTGTCGATGTTTCCTCAGGTCGCGGTCCTCGCCGGTCTCTTCGAGCTGATCCGCGCCCTGGGCCTCTACAACACCATCTGGAGCCTGATCCTCGCCTATATGCTGTTCACGCTGCCCTTCACCGTCTGGGTGCTGACCACCTTCATGCGCGAACTGCCGCAGGAGCTCGAGGAAGCCGCCATCGTCGACGGCGCCTCGCCGCTGACGATCATCAGGCGCGTCTTCCTGCCGCTGCTCTGGCCGGCGATGGTCACCACCGGCCTGCTCGCCTTCATGGGCGCCTGGAACGAGTTCCTCTACGCGCTCACCTTCACCGTGACGCCCGAGCACCGAACGGTTCCGGTGGCCATCGCCATGCTGACCGGCTCCAGCCAGTTCGAGCTGCCATGGGGACCGATCATGGCCGCCTCCGTCCTGACCACCCTGCCGGTGGTCGCCCTGGTGATGATATTCCAACGCCGCATCGTCTCCGGCCTGACCGCCGGCGCCGTCAAAGGGTAGGAGAGGGGCCATGACCGAAGTCCGCCTCCAGGGCGTCGGCAAGCGTTTCGGCCGGCACGCGGTGCTCGACCGCGTCGACCTGACGGTCGCCGACGGCGAGTTCTGCGTCTTCGTCGGCCCATCGGGCTGCGGCAAGTCGACCTTGCTGCGCCTCATCGCCGGCCTCGAGGAGGTCTCGACCGGCGACATCTTCATCGGCGGCCGCCGCGTCACCCACCTGCCGCCCGCCAAGCGCGGCATCGCCATGGTCTTCCAGTCCTACGCGCTCTACCCGCACATGACCGTCTACCAGAACATGGCCTTCGGCCTGACGCTGGCGAAGACCACGGGCGAGGAGATCGACGCCCGCGTCCGGCGCGTGGCCGACATCCTGCACATCGCCCCGCTCCTCGACCGGCGGCCGCGCGAGTTGTCGGGCGGTCAGCGGCAGCGCGTCGCCATCGGCCGCGCCATCGTCCGCAAGCCCGGCGTGTTCCTCTTCGACGAGCCGCTCTCCAACCTCGACGCGGCCCTGCGCGTGCAGACCCGCATCGAAATCGCCAAGCTCCACGCCAGCCTCCCTGCCAGCATGATCTACGTCACCCACGACCAGGTCGAGGCGATGACGCTCGCCGACCAGATCGTCCTCCTGCACGCCGGCGCCGCGGTCGAGCGCGAGGGCTCGATCGCGCAGATCGGCCCGCCCATGGATCTCTACCACCGTCCGGCCAGCCTCTTCGTCGCCGGCTTCATCGGCTCGCCGCGCATGAACACCATCACCGGCCGGATCGTCGGCGCCGGCCAGCACCGCGCCGAGATCGAGCTGCCAGGCGGCGTTCGCGTCACCGCCCGCGTCGCCGCCCCGCTCGCCAACCCGGGCGACAAGGCGACGCTCGGCATCCGGCCCGAGCACGTCCGCGTCGGCCCCGCCGAAGAGATGCGCGGCATGCTGACCATGCAGGCCAGCCACGTCGAGCGTACCGGCGAAAACTCCTACCTGTATCTGGGCGGCGACGCGCTGCGCTGCAGCGGCGAGGACGCGCTGCTGACCGTGCGCGAGGACGGCGACACCTCGTACGCGCGCGGCGAGCAACTCGTCGTCGACCTGCCCGAAGAGCATTGTCACCTGTTCGACGCCAACGGGCGCGCCTTCCCGCGCACGGTCGCCGACCTGCGGCCGGTCCGCCATTGGGACAGCAAAGCTTCTCGTCCTGAAAGGAAGGAGGCAAAGAGACTCTAGACGTCTTCTAGCGCGACGCCGCTCTGGGCTCCAATGTCTCGGCATCGATCACCCGGTCGCGTCCCTGTGCCTTTGCCCGATAGAGCGCCTTGTCCGCCCGGCCGATCAGGCTCTTCCAGCTGTCCCCCGTGCGCGCCCTCGCCATGCCGATGCTGCAGGTCACGCACAGCCGATCCTCGTTCGCCGCGAACGGCTCGTTGCAGATGGCGAACTTCAGCTCGTGCATGCGCAGCATGTTCGAGGCGGACCCATGACGAAGCACGATCAGGATCTCCTCGCCGCCATATCGCCCGGCTTCCTCGCCGGGAAGGAACGCCGCGTTCAGCCGGCGGCCGATCTCCTCGAGGATCTCGTCGCCGGCGAGATGGCCGACCTCGTCGTTGATCCGCTTGAAGAAATCGATGTCGAGTAGCCCGATCGCCAGGTGCGGGGAGGGCCCGCTCACCGACAGCGCCTCGACCAGCCGTCTCTGGATTTCGCCGCGGGTCAACAGACCGGTCAGGCTGTCGCGCGTCGCCTGCAGGATCAGCGCCGCCTGCGCCGCCTGCAGTTCGCGCGTGCGCCGATCGACTTCCTGCTGCAGCTTCCGCCGTTGCGCGAGCAGATAACGATAGCGCAGCCGCCACAGGGAGTAGACGAGCGCGCCGACGGCAAGGGCGTAGGACGCCTTGAACGGCCAATACAGCCAGACCGGGGGCCGCATGCGGAACATCACCGTCGCCGGCGCCGACTGCCCGTGAGTGAGCGGGTTGTAGGCGATCACGGTGAACCGGTGATGGCCGTAAGGCAGGGAGGGGTAACGGGCCTCGCCCAACGACGTATCTGCCCACGTCGCGTCCACACCGTCCAGACGGTAGCGGAATCGGACGTCTGAGCTCGCCCCGAGCGCCCCGAACTGGATGACGAGCGGCTGGCGGGAGTAGTCGACCGCCCGGTCCTCGTAGACGACTTCCCCGATGCGGGCGAGCGAGATCAGCGGCCGCAGAGCCGATGACCGCACGAGCGAGACAGGGTCGAGCACATGCGAGATGCCTTCGGTGGTCGCGACCCAGATCGAGCCGTCCTCACCCTCGAAGAGACCGCCCTGGCTGGTCTCATTGCCGACCAGGCCCGAGCTGCTGTCGACGCCCACCCATTTTCGGCCGTCGAAGACGAAGATGCCGCGATCCGAGCCGCCCCAAATCCAGCCACGCCGGTCGGCGAGGATGGAGAAGATGACGTGCGACGGCAGCGCGGTGTCGATGCTGGTGACCGTGGCCGGGCCGTGGCCGGCGTACGAAACACGGAACAAGCCCGCCCCCGAGCCGCCGACCCAGACGACTCCAGCGCCAGCTGCAGCGACGTTGTAGGGCGTGAACCCGGGCCGGTGCCACTCGCCGACGACGACGGTCACCGCTCCATCGGCCCGCCGTTGGAGCAATTGCCCGTCACTGATCATCCACAGCGTGCCGTCCTGCCCGACCGACGCAGCCTCGACCGGCGTGGCGATCCCGGCGACCGGCCGCGGCGTCGGCGACGTGCCGGGCCGGTCATCGATCTCGAACAGGCCGCCTTCGGTGCCGGCCCAGAGATCGGCGCCGCTGTGCAGGAGGACGTTGACCGGCGGCAGGTCGACCGTCTCCGCCTGTCCCGTTTCGGTGTCGAGACGGCTCAACCCGCCGTGCGCCAGCGACCGCCAGACGTGATGATTGCCCGCCGCCACCACGGCGAAGGTTGCGCCCTCGCTGACCTGCTCGATCGACTGGTGTCCGCCGGACCGGCTGATCTCGTCGAGTCCGCCGTCGGTGGTCACCCAAACCGGTCCGCCAGGCGCCTGAGCGAATTGCCAGGCGACGTCGCTCGAAAGTCCGTCCGCCTCGGTCCAATTCTCCCAGACGCCGAAATGGCGCGCCTCGAAGACGCCCAGACCGAAGGATGCGACCCAGAGATTTCCCGCCTGGTCGAGCAGGATCGCGTCGAAATGCGTGCCGTGCGCGTCGAACGACGGCACGATCGATCGCCAGCCGGACTTGTCCCTGGCGACAAGGACGCCGTTCGACGAGGTCAGGATCTCTCCCGAAGCCGTCACCGCCAGTCTGGGGAAATCCTGAAAGGCGTTGAGAAGGTGATCACGCTCCGCATCCGAGACGTATTCAACGTCGATCGCGTCCGTCGCCGGGGATATCCTGGCCAGGTAGGCGACGGATCGGGCGAGGAGCACGCCCGACCCGTCGATGGCGAAGGAACGCCAGGCGGCGTGCGGCACGCCGTCCGCTGGCCCTAGGCAGCGCGACGCCTGTGCGCCGAGACGGCAGAGCCGACCGTCATCGAGACCCGCCCAAAGCCTGCGCCCCTGGGAGAAGACGGAGATGAAGTGGCCCTCGGTGCCGTCCGGAAGGCTCACGTCCGGCGTCGTCGCGCTCAGGCGTGCAACGCCGCCATCTCGCGCCAGGAAGGCAAGCCGACCTTTTTCGATCACCGCCACGCCGGCATCCCACGGCGCCATCTGGGCAGGCGCATGATCGAACGACGGACCGAGTGCCGAGATCGCGCGCGAGAAATGCAGGCGTAGCGGTGACATGCCCTTGGAGAGCGGAGTGTCGGACAGATAGAGGCCCTCGCGCAGGCGGATCGCGACCATCCCGTCCCTGGTCGAGGCAAGGTCGGCCACAGCGCTGCCGTCGGGCAGGCCCTGAGTGGATCCGAGCCCGAAGAAGCGTTGCCCGTCGAAGGCGAACAACCCCTGGTCGGAACCAGCGAAAATCACGCCGGATGCGCTTTGATGCAGGCAGCGGATCTCGTGGGTGGGCAGCCCCACGGCCTGATCGATAGGAAGAAAGGGAACCTGCTGCGCAGCGGCGTGCGATGCCCAGCAGCCGGTGGCCGCGACAATGGCCAGCGTCGTCAGTTTCACCCCTGGCCCCCGCCGATGCCGTGCCACCGATGTCGACCGCATCTATCCACGCCCGTTCGTGGTTAGTATCAGCACCAAAACGGTTGCTGGCAACGCGGGAGTGACGAGGTTTCAAAGGCGGCCGGCAGCCCCTGGATCTGGGCTGCCGGGACGATGCCGCGAAGTGGCCGCCTACCTGGTCTGGTGCGACCAGTAGTGGAGCGCCTTCTGCGTGGAGGCCGCGGAGGCGCTGTCGTGAACGGCGACCGACACCCCGGAGACGACGAGCGCCACGGCAACGACGCGAAGAACGGCAGTGCGGATCTTGCTCATAGAGATTTTCTCCACGGCCGGAACACCATGTACCAGCCTTCGGGAGATAATAGACCCGCCATTCTATACTTTCAACATACTTGAAAGAAACAATTTTGTGGCTACACTAGAAGGTTTTGTTCCGAGTGTTGTTATCACGGACTGTAAACACAACCCGTTGCTGGTCTGTCGGTCGAGTGCTGGTCGCGATGACAGCCGAGTGCATCTGCCCTAAACGACAAAGGGACGAAGTGCAGGCCAACATGATCGACCCCAAAACATCCCCTCCCATTGCCGCAACGGATCCGACGTGGACCAATCTGCTCACCCAGTCGCGTCCACCCAGCGGCAACTTGGCCCTCGAGGCACTCTGGTGGGCCGAGAAGGGCGACTGGGAACGGGCGCACCAATGTGTCCAGGCGGACGAGGGCAACCCCGACTGCGACCTGGTCCACGCCCACCTTCACCGCCAGGAGGGCGATCGGGCCAACGCCCTCTACTGGTATCGGCGTGCGCGATCTCCGGCGAGCGACCTCCCGCTTGCCGAGGAACGCCGTTGCATCGCGACGCGCCTTCTCGCCGCGAGCTCGACCGGAGAATGAGTTCGGACCGTCCCGTCCTGATCCTCGCCGCCACCCTCGCCGTGTCCGCCTGCGCCACACCGCAGGAGGTCATCGCGCAGAGGGAGAATAACCTCGCCGCCGCCGGCTTTGTCCAGCGCCCCGCCAACACGCCGGCGCGCCAGGCGATGCTCGATCGTCTACCCGCCCAACGCTTCGTCCGCAGCGTGCACGGCGACGAGGTCGCCTATGTCTACGCCGACCCAATCGTCTGCGGCTGCCTCTATGTCGGCTCGCAGCAAGCCTACGCCAACGATCAGCGCACCCTGCAGCAGCAAGCGCTTGTCGACCAGCAGGAGACCACCGCCCAGCTCTACTCCGACACCGCCTGGAACTGGAGCGCCTGGGGCGCTTTCGGCGGCTACGGCGCTTTCGGTCCGCAGTTCGGCTTCGGGGCCGGCGACGGCTGGTAGACGCTCACCAAAGCACCGTGGGCCGGCATCCCGCATTCGCGACCAGGGCTGGCGAGACCCGGGTCACCTTGCTGGCGCGCTGGAATGTGCTGACCCGCGACACGCTTCCGGCGATGGCGCCGACGCACCAATGGCCGATCCGCCTCGACCATTGCTTCATGCGCGTCTGCCTCGACGCGGCCCTCGGCGCGCGCTGGGACACGCTCGTCCGCCGCCCTGCCGTCCGCCATCTCACCTGCGCGCAGTTGGCGCGTGCGGTCGCCATCGCCGAGCGGATCACGCAGGAGCCGACTCTCCTGCCGTCGCTCAACACGCAGAGCCTGCACTATCGGCAAAAGCGAGATCCGTTCCGTGTCGGCCCGGCAAACGGCTAGGGCTCGCTTCTTTGCTTCGGAAAAGGAGACCGCTTCTCCTACGCCCGCGCCGCGACGCGGTGCCTGAACGACAGCGCCTCTGCGACATGCTGGCGCCTCACCTCCTCCTCCCCGCTCAGGTCCGCGATCGTGCGCGCGACCCGGAGCAGGCGGACGAAGCCGCGCGCCGACAGCCGCATCCGATCCGCCGCCTGCTCCGCCAGGCTGCGTGCCTCGCGCTCGAGCGCGATCTCCTCCGGCGCGGCCTGCGCGTTGCGCACCGGCTTGTGACGCGCCGACTGCAGAGCGCGCGCCCCGGCGACGCGCCCGGCCACCGACGCCGAGCCCTCTCCCGGTGCCACCCGCGACAGCTCCGCCGGCGCGACCGGTTCCACCGGCACGACGATGTCCACCCGGTCCAGCAGCGGCCCGGACAGACGCGACAGATAGTCCTCGCCGCAAGTCGGTGCCCGCCGGCATTCGCGCGACGCATCGCCCAGGTAACCGCACCGACAGGGATTCATCGCGGCGACGAGCTGGAAGCGCGCCGGATAGGTGATGTGCGCCGAGGCACGCGCGATCGTCGTCCGGCCGGCCTCGATCGGCTGCCGCAGCGCCTCGAGCGATGCACGCGGAAACTCCGGCAGCTCGTCGAGGAACAGCACGCCACGGTGTGCCAAACTGACCTCGCCCGGGCGCGCCCGCCCGCCGCCACCGGCGATCGCCGCCGCACTTGCCGAGTGATGCGGCTCCCGGAACGGTGGCCGCGTCAGCAGCCTTCCGTCACGCAGCATGCCGGCGACCGAATGGATGCGGCTGACCTCGAGCGCCTCTTCCGCCTCCAGATCGGGCAGCAGCCCCGGCAGCCGCGCCGCCAGCATCGACTTACCCGCGCCGGGAGGCCCGACCAGCATGAGGTTGTGCGAACCCGCCGCCGCGATCTCGACCGCGCGCCGCGCCGTCTCCATCCCGCGCACGTCGGACAGGTCGAGGATCCCGTCCGCCTCGGCCTGGCGTGCCGGCGCCGGCGGCGCCAGCACCTGGTCACCCCTGAAATGCGCGATCAGCGCCAGCAGGTTCGAAGCCGCCAGCACCTCGCCGCCCGCCCAGGCGGCCTCGCCGCCCTGCGCCTGCGGACAGATCAGGCCATAGCCCTCGCCGCTCGCCCCGAGTGCCGCCGACAGCACGCCCACCACCGGCATCAGCCCGCCATCGAGCGACAGCTCGCCAAGCGCCGCGAACCGCCCCATCACGTCGCGCGGCAGCACCTCCATGGCGGCCAGCACGCCGAGCGCGATCGGCAGGTCGAAGTGCGCGCCCTCCTTCTGCAGATCGGCTGGCGCGAGATTGATCAGGATGCGCTTGGGCGGCAGCGACAACCCCATCGCGTGCAGCGCGCCGCGCACCCGCTCGCGCGCCTCGGCCACCGCCTTGTCCGGCAGTCCGACGACGAGAAAGGCTGGCAGTCCGCCCGCGATCTGCACCTGCACCTCGACCGGCACCGCGTCGATGCCGACGAAGGCGAAGCTGTGCACGCGCGCGATCGTCATGGCATTCCCGTCGAACTGGTCGACCAGACTGTATCGTAACGTTTAAGAAACGGAAAGCGCGGCAAGGCCGCTGCCTCCCGGTCATTTCAAGGCGGCTGCGGGTCCCGAGGCGCGCGGCACGCCGCGCCGACGCGGACGCCCGCTCAAGCCGCGCGCAGCGCCCGGTACTCGCGACGCACGATCTCCATCAGCTCTTCGACCGACGTCTTGTGCGCATGGTTCTCATAGGTCACCCGTCCCCTCTGCATCAGCATGATGCGGTCCGCGATGTCGAGCGTCTGCGCGTAGTTGTGCATGATCATGACGATCGACATGTCGCCTTCGGCCTTCAGCCGCATGATCAGGTCGATGATCAGCCCCGCCTCGCGCGCGCCCATCGCCGCCAGCGGCTCGTCGAGCAGCAGGATCCTCGCCTTCGAGTTCACCGCGCGCGCGATCGCGATCGCCTGGCGCTGGCCGCCCGACAGCGCGCCGACTTCGAGGTCGACCGACTGCACGTGCACCCCGATCTCGTCGAGACACTCGGCGGCCCGCCGCTTCATCGCCCGATTGTTCAAGATCCGGAACGGCCCTGGATACATGATCTCCCGATTGAGAAACATGTTGTGGTAGATCGACAGCGTGTTGGCCAGCGCGAGGTCCTGATAGACGGACTCGATCCCCTGTGAGCGCGCCTCGTCGACCGACCGCAGCCGCTTCTCCTGGCCGAAGACGACCAGCTTGCCGGTCGTCTGCTGCTGATAGCCGGTCAGGATCTTCATCAGCGTCGACTTGCCGGCGCCGTTGTCGCCGAGGATCCCCAGAATCTCGCCCCGCTTGAGATGGAACGAGATCCCGTTCAGCGCCGAGACCGGCCCGAACTGCTTGGTGATCTCCTCGCCCCGCAACACCTCCTCGGCGTTGGAAGCCGGCATCGCGCCGTCGTGCCCCGCCTCTCTCGTGCCCTCACTCATGCCCTCGCCCCCCGGGCGCGGAACCGCCCGACATTGATGTTGAACAGCATCGCGAGAAGGATGGCGATCCCGAGGATCAGGTCGAAGGTGAACGCGTTGATCCCGATCAGCGTGAAGCCGTCGCTGAGCAGACCGAGCACCGTCGCGCCGATCAGCGCCCCGATCACCGTCCCCGATCCGCCGCTGAGCGCGGTGCCGCCGATCACCGCGGACGCCACCGCGAGGAACATGATCGGGCTGCCGCCTGCCGTCGGGTCGATCGACGTGATCCGGAAGCTCTCCAGGATCCCGGTCAGGCCCGACAGCACCGCCGAGATCATGAAGTTGCCGATCTTGATCGTGCGGACATTGATGCCCGCTTCGCTCGCCCCCACCGGGTTGGCGCCCGAAGCCACCGTGTGCAGTCCCCAGCGCGTGTTCTTGAGCACGAAGTGCATCAGCGCGACCACGGCCAGCGCCCAGATGAACTCCGCATAGCCGCCATTGCCGAACAGTGTGGCCACCCATGCCGGCGCGTCGATGCTGACCGGAGTGCCGCTCGAGATCGTCAGCGTGAAGCCGTTGAGCAGGAACAACGTGCCCAGCGTGGTCACGAAGGATGGGATGTTCAAAAGCACGGTCAGGCAGCCGTTGATGGCGCCGATCGCCGCACTCGCCACCAGCCCGACCGGGATCGCCAGCAGGATGGGCACGCCCGCCTGGTTGGCAAAATACATCACGAAGGGAGCCAGCGCGTAGATCATGCCGGCGGAGAGGTCGATCTCCGCGCCGATCATCAGCATCACTTCGCCGCAGGCGATGATCGCCCGCGGCGCGATGTACTGGGAGAGGTTCTCGAGACTTGCGCTGGTCGTCAGGAAGCCAGCATTCGCGTATTCGAAATAGATCGCCAAGATGATGGCCACGAGGAGGATGCTCCCCTCTCGCCAGCGCGTCATCCGCCCGAGAACCCCTCCCATCGGATCAGACTTTGATCGGGCCGGAACGCTTCACATACTCGACCTTGGTGGCCGAGCCCTCAAAACGGGTCTTCGTCGACAGATAGGGCGCCACACTGCCCTTGGTGACGAACTTCAGGCCGGTGTTGCAGTCGGCCGGGCCCACCAGGCCGCCCGACAACAGATACATGTACGCTTCCATCACCGTGTAGTAGCCCTGCAGATAGGGCTGCTGGTCGATGGTGAAATCCATCGCGCCCTGCTGGATGAGCTGCAGGGTGCGCGGCAGGAGGTCGAAGCCGCCGCCATGCACGCCCTTCGAGGCCAGGTTGAATTGCGCCATCGTCTCGGCGATGCCCTCGGTCGTGCCGCCGTCGACGGCGAACATGCCTTTCACGTCCTTATGGCCGAGATAGTACGACTTCACGGCCGAGATCTCGTCATTGACCGCCGCACCCGAGGTGATGACGTCGATCGTGTAGTTCTTGCCGCTCTTCTTGAGCACGTCTTGAGCGCCGTCGATGCGCGGCTGGATGTTGAGCTGCCCGGGGGTGGCGATGAACAGCGCCACGCGGCCGCCGTCGACGAGCTGGGTGATCTTCTGGCCCATCAGCTGGCCGGCCTTGAACAGATCCTGGCCGATATAGGCCAGCCGGTTGCAGCCCTGCGCCGGCGTCACGTCGGCATTGTAGGAAAATACCGCAATGCCGGCATCGAGCGCCCGCTGCACCGGCGCGTTGAAGGCGTGCTGGTCGACGAGCGAGATCGCGATCGCGTCGGCCTTGGCGGCGATCGCCGAATTCACCGCGCTGACCATCTCGGCCGCCACCGACGTTTCCGACCCCGTCCACTGTGTCGTGCAACCGACCAGCGACGCCGCGTCGCGCATGCCGTACTGGGTGGCGGTGAAGAACGGATTGGTCGTCACGTGGTTGACGAAGACGATCTTCCAGTCGGGATGCGAAGGGGTCAGGCCGGCGGCCCGGGCCGGCCCGGCG
>CAXUBM010000029.1:0-1539 GCA_964249235.1 uncultured Acetobacteraceae bacterium
GCCACCCCCTGGCCCCGCGTGATCGCATAGGCGAGCCCGCGCGCCACCGACAGCATCCCCAGCGTGGTCACGAACGGCGTCAGCCCGACCTTCGCGATCAGGAAACCGTTGATCCCGCCCACGGCCGCCGCGATCACCATCCCGCCCGCGCACGACAGGACCATCACCAGCCCCGGCACGTGCGCGATCGCGGTCGCCCCCAGCGTCCGGAACAGCAGCGCGGTTACGATCGCCACCAGCGCCATCGTCGAGCCGACCGAAAGATCGATCCCCGCCGTCAGGATCACCAGGGTCGATCCCAGCGACACGATCGCCACGTACGAGAAGTTGGTGAAGACGTTGGTGAGATTGCCCCCCGACAGGAACTCTGGCGCGATCGCCGTGATGATCGCCACCAGCACCACCAGCGCCACCGACACGTAGGCCGTCTGGCTGGCGAAGAACCCCCGCCGGTGCCACGCCGTCCGCCCGACATTGGTGAACTCGGACACGACCTCTTTCGTGGTGCTCATGCCGCCTCCAGCGCGCCGGTGATCAGCGACGTCACCTCGTGCGGCGAACTGTCCACGATCAGCTTGTCCGCCACCTTCCGCCCGCGCCGCATCACCACCACCCGGTCGCACACGTCGAACACGTCCGGCATCCGGTGCGAGATCAGGATCACCGCGATCCCCGTCTCCCGCAGCCGCCCGATCAGCGCCAGCACCTCGGCGATCTGCCGCACCGAGATCGCCGCGGTCGGCTCGTCCATGATGATCATCTTGGCCGCCGACAGCCTCGTGCGCGCAATCGCCACCGCCTGCCGCTGCCCGCCCGACATCTGCCGCACCAGATCGCCCGACCGGGTCTCGCTCTTCAGCTCCCCGAACAGCTCGCCCGCCCGCCTGGCCATCGCCCGATGGTCCAGCAGCCTGAGCGGCCCGAAGCCGCGCTTGATCTCGCGCCCCAGGAACACGTTCGCCGCGGCGCTCAGATTGTCGGCCAGCGCCAGGTCCTGGTAGACGACCTCGATGCCCGCCGCCCGCGCATCCACCGGCCGCGCGAAGCGAACCGGCTTGTCGTCGAAGATCATCTCGCCCGCCGTCGGCGGGAAGTTGCCGGCGATCACCTTGACCAGCGTCGACTTGCCGGCGCCGTTATCGCCCATCAGCCCCACGATCTCGCCCGGCGCGATCGTCAGGTTCACGTCCGACAACGCCTGGATTGCCCCGAACGCCTTGCCGATGCCCTCGAGCCTCAGAAGCGACACACGACCTCCCTCCGCCGGCGCTTGTTCACGCGCGCCGTGACTGGTGCGGGACCGTAGCAGACCGCGCGGTCCCCGCAAGCGGCGGCGTCCCACCTTGCACCCCGCCGGGGGCAGCGCCCCCGGAAGCGCCAGGCCGGACGCGCCCGGCCAGACGCACCAGACCTTAAGCCATCGCGTGGGCCGACCGGGATGCCTCCTTTATGGTGATCGAGAAGCCGGGCGCGGCCGGCGCGCGGTTGGGCGCGCCGTGCCGGCCGAGACGGGACGGCCAGCCTACCATCCCGCGGTGA
>CAXUBM010000029.1:1549-3761 GCA_964249235.1 uncultured Acetobacteraceae bacterium
TCTTTGGCCGATATTTCGTCACGCACTATGTTCAGCCGGGATTCTTCGGCGGCAGATAGACCGCATCGAGAATCTCGCACGGGTCGACGAAATGCTCGTGCAGATGGTCCACATATTCGCAGACCCGGTCCTCGAGCGTTCCCGAAAACGCCACGTAGTCGATCATCGAAAGATGCTGGACATATTCGCACAAACCCACGCCACCGGCGTGCGGACACACCGGCAGCCCGTATTTGTCCGCCATCAGCATCACCGCCAGGATCTCGTTCACCCCGCCGAGCCGGCAACTGTCGACCTGCACCACGTCGATCGCGCCGCGCATGATGAACTGCTTGAACATGACCCTGTTCTGGCACATCTCGCCCGTCGCCACCCGCATCGGCGCCACCGCGTCACGTATCCTTCGGTGCCCCTCCACGTCGTCCGGACTGGTCGGTTCCTCGATGAACCACGGCCGCGCGAACGCCAGATCCCTCAACCAGTCGATCGCCACGTCGACGTCCCACACCTGGTTCGCATCGATCAGCAACCGTCGCTCGGCACCGATCACCTCGCGCGCGATCGCCAGTCTCCGCACATCGTCGGCGCGATCCCGCCCCACCTTCATCTTGATATGCGAAAACCCGGCATCGACCGCCTCCTGCGCCAACCGCCGCATCTTCGCGTCGTCGTAGCCCAGCCAACCCGCCGACGTCGTGTAGCTCGGATACCCGTTCGCCAGCAGCCGCTCGATCCGCGCGGCCTTGCCCCGCGCCCGCTCCGTCAGCCGCTCCAGCGCCTCGGCGGGCCCGATGCAGTCGGTGATGTAACGGAAGTCGATCGCCCGCACGATCTCCGCCGGCGCCATCTCCGCCACGATCCGCCAGACCGGCAAGCCCACCGCCTTGCCCCACAGATCCCACACCGCGTTGACCACCGCGCCCGTCGCCAGATGGATCGCCCCCTTGTCCGGCCCGATCCACCGCAACTGGCTGTCGCCCGTCACGTGCCGCCAGAACCGCCCCGGATCGTCGCGCACCCGGTCGAGCTCCAACCCCACGATCAGGTGCCGCATCGCCTCGATCGCCCGGCAACAGATCTCGTTGCCCCGCCCGATCGTGAACGTCAGCCCGTGCCCCTCCAGCCCCGGCTGGTCCGTCCGCAGGATCACGTAGGCTGCCGAATAGTCGGGATCCGGGTTCATCGCGTCCGACCCGTCCAGCTTCGCCGATGTCGGGAACCGCAGATCCAGCGTCTCCAGCCCGACGATCCGCGTCACGCGCTCCAGCCCCCGTCGATGATCTGCGCCGTCCCGGTGGTAAAGCCCGACTCGTCCGAAGCAAGATACAGCGCCAGCGAAGCGATCTCGTCGGCCCGCCCCAGCCGCCCCATCGGCTGCCGCCCGACGAACGCGGCCAGGCTCTCCGCCTCGGTGATCCCCTGCGCCTTGGCTCCGGCGGCCACGCGCTCGCGAAGGGAAGGGGTCTCCACCGTCCCCGGGCAGATCGCGTTGCAGCGGATGCCGCGCCCGATGTAATCCGCCGCCACCGACTTCGTCAGCCCGATCACCGCCGCCTTCGACGCGCCATACGCGAAGCGCACCGGCACACCCTTCACGCTCGACGCCACCGACGACATGTTGACGATCGATCCTCGTCCCGCCTCCAGCATGCCTGGAAGGAAGGCCCGTATCGTCCGAAACATCGCCGTGACGTTCAGCTCGAACGAGAACCGCCAATCCTCGTCGCTGCACTCGAGCAACGACCCGTGCGCCACCACGCCCGCGCAGTTGAACAGCGTATCGACGGTCCCGATCTCCGACGCCAGCGCCTCGATGGCCGCCGCATCCGTCACATCCAGCCGCCGCACCGCGAGCCCGGCCGCCCCCTCCAGCGCCTCCACCCGCAGGTCGGTCGCGAACACCTCCGCTCCCTCCCGTGCGAACAGCTCCGCCGCCGCCCGCCCGATCCCCTGTGCCGCTGCCGTCACCAGCGCCCGTTTCCCCACGAGCCGTCCACTCGCCGCCACGCGCCTTCTCCTCTCCGACCTGCCGGACCCTAGGAGAGCCTCGCCGCCGCGTCCATCGTGATCCGATCGATCCGCTCCGTCGCTCTCATCCGTCCTTACGCGATCTCGGTCGCCGACCGGGACGGCGCCGACTGTGTTCTGATCGCGGGAAAGCCGACGATGTCATACGTCGCGGACGCGATGCCGATGCCCGCCCGGTCGAGTT
>CAXUBM010000029.1:3861-14249 GCA_964249235.1 uncultured Acetobacteraceae bacterium
AAGCCGACGATGTCATACGTCGCGGACGCGATGCCGATGCCCGCCCGGTCGAGTTCGGTGATGATGTGGCGGCTCATCGCATCCTTGGCGCTGCGTATGCGATGTGTGCCGATGATGAAGCGCACCGTGAGCTCGAGCCAGTTGTCGGTGATCCGATAGTAGACCTTCGGATCGAGATCGATCGGATCAATACCGAAGCGCTCCTGCAGCTCTGACTTCCGAGCGGCGGCGAGATGACTGGCTTCGGTCGCGTGCAGGCGGGCTGCGTCCAGCAGGATCGCTTCTGCGCGCGTCCGGTCGGCCGTGTAAGTGATCGGGATCGCCATCTCTTCCCAGATGAAAGGAAAGTCCCGCGTATAATTGAAGACGGGCTCGGCGAAGATCTTCGAGTTGCTGACCGTGACGATCCGGCCGGTGAACTGCCGGCTGTGCACCCACATCGCGGGGTCGGCACCCTGCACGCTGGGCGGCTGACCCATCTCCATGATCGTGGTCTGGATGAAGCCGAGACGCATGACGTCGCCGCGGACGCCGCCCATGGAGATGCGGTCACCGACGGTGAAGGTATTGCCGCGAAGAATGACGAAGTAGCCGGCCACCGAGGTGACGACCTGCTGCAGCGCGAAAGCCAGGCCCGCCGACATCAGGCCGAACGCCGTCGCGAGCCGGGTCGGGTCGCTGAACCAGATCGAAAGCATGCCGAGGATCAGGATGACGGCGGTGACCAGGCTGATCCCCTGTCGGGTCCAGAACCTGGTCTGGATGCCCGCGCTGTCGGCCCGCCCGGCCAGCAAGCCGACCAGCGCACGCAAGGCACGGCTGGCCAGGATCAGGACGGTGACGAAGATCAACGACAGCAGCAGCTTGCGCCCGTTGTCGGGCGTGACGCCGACCCAATCGATACCGAGAAAATGCACTGTCATCTCCTGCTCGGCCGCCTCGATCGTGGACGAACCGACGCGTCAGCATGGCCGCGATGACCGGACGCGCGCAGCGTTCGCCGCCGCGCGGCGCCGCTGTCAGGTCTGCGAGCGGGGTGGAGTCTTTGCCGGTGGTGGTTTCGTCCGGCCTTTCTGCGCGGCTCCCTTGGCCTGGCCTTCCTTGTCTCCGGTCAGCTTGCCCACCGCCTCCGTGACCGAGCCCCTGACCTGTTCGGCCGCCTTCCGAACATCGTCCTCGCTCTTTTTCCTGTCCGCCATCAACGCCTCCGAAAAGGATCGGTGCAAGGCTGTGCGCGTCAGACGCGAGCCGTCGGACCGTGTCCGGATCATCCGGGACCCCATCGCTGGCAAGCTAGGCGCTCCGGCGCGCGCTCGACAGAGCTTGCTGGCCCGGTTGTCTGGGCTATCCGCGCCGGCGGCGGGACCCGGACGACGCGGCACTGGCGCGCGACGACGGCTCGGCCGGGCCGATCACGCCGCGCTCGCGCGCCCAGATGATCGCGCTGCTGCGCTTATGGACATCGATCTTGCCGTAGATGGTGCCGACATGATTGCGCACGGTGCTCCGCGACAGCGCCAGGCGCTCGGCGATGGCGGCGTCGCTCAGACCGGCGCTGACCAGCGACAGGATCTCGAGCTCGCGCGACGTCAGGTCGGCGATCGAGATCCCCGATCGCTGTCCGGCCGGTTGACGAAGCTCGTTGAGCCGTTCGATCACCGTCCGACTGAACCAGGACGTGTCGCGCATCACCGATTCGATGGCTTCGAACAGCTGCGTCTCCGAACGCCGCCGGTCGGTGATGTCGCGCATGACCAGCAAAGCGCGTCGCTGCCCGAGGATGTTCACGATATCGGCCGACAGCAGGCAGTCGAGCACCTCGCCGGCGGCGGTCAGGACGCGGATCTCGAGGTCGCGCAGCGTGCCGGCCTTCGCCAGGCGGGTCTCGAAACGCTCCGCGGCGGCGCCGCTGGTCTGCCATAGCCGAAGCTCGGCCGTGGTGCGTCCCAGGACGATGTCGGCCGACCGGCCGACGCTTTCGAGAAAGGCCTTGTTGGCGCTGAGGATCCGGTTGTCCTCCATCGCCAGCACGATCATCGGCACCGGTGCCAGTTCGAAGATCTTGGTGAACCGCTCCTCGCTGTCGCGGCGCTCCGAGACGTCGTTGAGCGCCGCCACCGTGCGGGTCGGCGCGCCGGCGGCATCGCGCACGACGCGCCCGGAGACGAGAACGTCGAGCACGGCGCCGGAACGGGTCCGGAACCGATGCTGGAGGTCGCGCACCACGCCTGCTTCGAGCAGATGGTCCCAGTCTCGGCAGAACGACGTCGCCGCCTCGGCGTCGGCGAGGAAATCCGTGATCGTCCTTCCGATCACCTCGTCGCGTGGGTATTCGAGCAGCTCCAGCCAACGGTCGCTGACGCTGACGACCCGGCGCTCCTCGTCGAGCGAGTGCAGCGGCGCCGGCGTTTCCGCGTAGAGCGCGCGGAAGTCCGACTGCAACCTGGCCCTGGTCTCCTGCAGTTCCCTCTCGGCCGACCGACGCGGCTCGAGGTCCATGAAGGTGAACATCATGCAGTTCTGGTCGGCGAAGACGATCGGCTGGCCGGCCACCACGACGGCCCTGACCTGTCCGTCCGCGCAACGCAGCCGCGCTTCCGTCTGCGCCATCGACTCGCCGCGCAGAGGTCGCTGCCTGACGGCGTCGCGCGCGGGGCCACCGCCGAGCACGTCGATGTCGTCGACGCTGCGGCCGAGCGCGCCCTCCTTCGCATGGCCGGTCAGACCCAGAAAGCCGTGATTGACCTTGACGAACCGTCCATCCGCGAGGCGACAGATCGCGGCCGGGGCTGGGTTGACGTTGAACGAGGACTCGAAACGCCCCTCGGCCTCGAAACGCTCGGTCATGTCGCGCAGGATCAGCACGAGACAGTCAGGTTCGCCGGTGTCGTGCGTGAGCACCAGGCTGCGAACCTTGTGCACCCAGGCCGGCTCTTCCCGACCAGGCGGCGTGACCTCGACGACGACGTCGCGGAACCTCTCCCCGTCGACCACCCGCTCGATCGGCGTGTGGCCTTCCGATACGGGGTGATTGTTGCGGTAGCGCAGCCGGAAACGCGCCCGGTAATCGTCCACCGTTCGTCCGAGATGACGCAGATCGTCGACGCCATGCATGCGAAGCGCAGCCTCGTTCGCCCAGACGATCGTCTGGTCGGGATCGATGAGGATCACCCCTTCCGACAAGCCTGTGATGATCTGCTGCAACTGCCGCCGATCGGACGTCGAGGCCGGGATCAAGTCGGGCATGTGGACGCTCTCCCACAGCTTGCGCCGCCCCGCGGGCCGGCGCAGACCGCGATCATGGCGTAGGTCTCCTGTTGCGCGAAGCGGCAGACAAGCGCCACTCCGCCTCCCGTTGGATTGCTGGCCGCTCGGCTCTGCACGTCCTGTCCGTCCGCGATCGGCGCCGCCCCTGTTGCAACGAGGACCTCGGATGACCCACCCGCCTGGGTCATTCGCCTCTTCTAGAGATGCGGACAGGACCTTAGCGTTTGATCCCACGCCACGATCACGATTGCGATCGGTGCGTCGACCGCGTCAGCGCTGGACGTCGACATCCACGCGCGCACCGCGACGGGCAATATGGGAGAGCAGGTTGAGCCGTTGGCGGTTCTTGCTGGCGCAACTGACCGGTCGGTTATGGCTCCGGGCGGCGCTCTACGCCGTGCTCGGGGTCGCGGTGGCGCTGATGGCAGCCCTGTTCTCGCCTCTGGTGCCGAGATCGCTGGCGAAGCCGTTCGGCGGCGGCACCGTCACCGGACTGATGAACATCATGGCGTCGAGCCTGCTGGCGGTCGCGACCTTCTCGGTGGCGGCGATGCTGAGCGCCTTCACCAACATCTCCCAGGGTGCGACACCCCGGGCAGCCACGCTGGTCGCCGGCAACCGCCAGGCGCAGGGCGCGCTCGCGACGTTCGTCGGCGCCTTCCTCTACGCGGTGGTCGGCTACAGTGCGCTGGGAACCGGCTACTACGGCGCCGGCGGCCGCGCCATCCTGTTCTTCGTGACCTTGTTCATGCTGGCCATCGTCGCGGTCACGCTGCTCCGCTGGCTCGACCAGCTCCTCCGCCTGGCGAGGGTCGACCACGCCATCGCCGCCGTCGAGCGCGAGGCAACAAGCGCCATGCAAAGCGTCTTTCGTCTCGACTCGCCCGGCTGCGGCGGCCGCCCGGGTCTCCAGCCGGCGACGTCGATCGAGGCGGGCGAGGTCGGCTACGTGCAGAACGTCGACGTCGAGACGCTCCGCATCACCGCCGCCGAAGCCTCTGTCGACATCTTCATCGAGGCCATTCCAGGTGCCTTCACCCTGCCGAGAACCGCTCTGGCGACGGTGCGCGGCGAGCTTGCGGACAGCGCACGGGAACGCCTGCGCAAGGCCTTCACGCTCGGACCCGAGCGTTCGTTCGCCCAGGACCCGCAGTTCGGCCTGATCGTGCTCAGCGAGATCGCCTCGCACGCCCTCTCGCCCGGCATCAACAATCCCGGCATCGCCAAGGACGTCATCACCTCGCTCGTCCGGCTGCTCTGCCGTTGGATGGATCTCAACGCTGACCCGGCGCCGCAGGACGCGGGCCGCGTGCACTGGGTGGCCCCGACGCTGAAGGATCTGCTCGAGGATGCGCTGCTCCTGATCTCGAAGGACGGCGCCGCCTCGGTCACGGTGGCGGTGCGTCTGCAGAACGTGCTGGCCGCGATGAGCGAGCGCGCGGCCTCCGCGGACCGGGACACGATCCGGCAGTTCGCGCGCGAGGCGCTGGAGCGCAGCCGAAACGCGGTCGATCACCCGCCCGACCTGCTCAGGATCAGGAACGCCGCGGGCGCGCTCGGGGCGGCGGCCTGATCGCGGCCGGCCAAGGCAGAGCACACAGCGGAAGGACACCAGCATGCCGAGGATCGTCGTCATCACAGGAGCCGGGGCGGGGGTCGGCCGTGCCGCGGCCGAGGAGTTCGCCCGCCAGGGTTGCGACGTCGCATTGCTGTCGCGCGACCCGGACCGGCTCGAGCGGGCGGCGAACGAGCTGCGCGCGCACGGCGTCCGCGCCCTGCCCATCCCCACCGACGTGGCGGACGCCGACGCGGTCGAGGCGGCGGCAAGCCGGGTCGAGGACGAGCTCGGGCCGATCGACATCTGGGTCAACGTCGCCATGGCGACCGTCTTCGCGCCGGTCAGCAAGCTCGACGCCGCCGAGTTCGAGCGCGGCACGCGCGTGACCTATCTTGGCCAGGTGCACGGCACCATGTCGGCGCTCAGGCGGATGCGGGAGCGCCGCGGCACGATCGTCAATGTCGGCTCCGCGCTCGGCTACCGCTCGGTCCCGCTCCAGTCCATCTACTGCGGCGCGAAGTTCGCGATCCGCGGCTTCACCGACTCGCTTCGATCGGAGATCATCCACGACAAGCTGGCGATCAAGATCACCATGGTCGACCTGCCGGCGGTCAACACGCCGCAGTTCGACTGGGCGATGAACAAGATGGGCCGCAAGGCGCAGCCGGTGGCACCCATCTATCAGCCCGAGGTGCCGGCGCGCGCGATCTATTTCGCCGCCACCCACCGCCGCCGCCAGATCTGGGTGGGTTTGCCCACCGTCAAGGCGATCCTGGCCAATCGCATCGCGCCCGGACTGATCGACAAATATCTGGCGACCGCGGGCTACCGAGGCCAGATCACCGCCGAACCGCTGAGCCCGAACGCGCCGGCCAACCTCTACGAGCCGGTGCCCGGCGGCTACGCCGCGCACGGACGCTTCGATGCCCGGGCGAAGAGCGGCAGCTGGGAGATGTTCACCGACCGGCACCGGGTCGCGTTCTGGAGCGCGGCCGCGATCGGACTGGTGGCGGTGGGCCACCAGCTCGCCAGACGGTTCGACCTCTAGATGGCCGCGAGCACGCAGCGGAGGCGCCCGTGAGCCGCCCGATCGAGGATTATGCCCTGCTCGGCGACGGCGAGACCGCGTGCCTGGTCAGCCGCGACGGTTCGGTGGACTGGCTGTGCTGGCCTCGCTTCGACGACCAGGCGTGCCTGGCCGCCCTGCTCGGAACCGCCGAGAACGGATCCTGGCTGATCGCGCCGGCCGGCGAGGTGACCGCGAACCGACGGCACTACCGGGACGACACGCTGATCGTGCAGACCGAGTTCGAGACCGGGGAGGGCGCCGTCCGGCTGATCGACTTCATGCCGATGCGCGGCGGTGAAGCTTCGTCGCTGGTGCGTCTCGTCGAGGGGATCGCCGGCCGCGTGACGATGCGGTCGGAATTGCGGCTGCGGTTCGACTATGGCGCGCTGCCGCCCTGGTCCGAGGTCGAAGGCAACGGCATCGTCGGCCGCCTCGGTCCGGACCTCGTCGTGCTGCATGCGCCCGTCCCCGTCGCGTTGCACCACGACACCGCCGCCGCCGCCTTCGCCGTCGCTGCGGGAGAGCGCCTGGCCTTCGTGCTGCGTTACGGCCCGGCGCACGCGCCGGTGCCGCCGCCGATCGATGCCGACGACGCGCTTGCGGCGACCGAGGCGGACTGGCGCTCCTGGCTCGGCCGTTTCGACACCGGCAAGACCGAATGGCCCGACATCGTCAAGCGCTCGCTGATCACGCTGCGCGCCCTGATCCACCAGCCGTCGGGCGGCCTGGTCGCCGCCCCCACGACCTCGCTGCCGGAAGCGCCGGGCGGCACGATGAATTGGGACTACCGCTATTGCTGGCTGCGCGACGCCACCTTCACGCTCGGGGCGTTCCTCAACGCCGGCTTCGACGAGGAGGCGACGCGCTGGCGCGACTGGCTGCTCCGCGCGATCGGCGGCTCGCCGGACCGGATCCGGATCATGTATCAGATCGACGGCGCCCGGCATCTCGACGAGTGGAATGTCGAGGCACTGCCGGGCTACCGCTATTCGAGCCCGGTCCGGGTCGGCAACGCCGCCTCGACGCAGCACCAGGTCGACGTCTTCGGCGAGGTGCTCGACTGCCTGCACCTCGCCCGTCTCGGCGGCATCGAGGCGACCAGCCAGCAGCACGAGGCGACGATGCGGATCGTCGAATATCTCGAGAAGGTCTGGACCACGAAGGGGTCGGGCGTCTGGGAATCGCGCTCCGAGCCGCGCCACTACACCTACTCCAAGGTGATGGCCTGGGTGGGCGTCGATCGCGTCGTCAGGCAGCTCGAGGCGGACGACCGCGACGCCGAGACGGCCAGGCGCCTCGGCACGCTTCGCCAGGTCATCCACGACGAGGTCTGCCGCGAAGGCTGGAACGAGGGCCTGGGCAGCTTCACCCAGTACTATGGCGGCCAGGCGCTCGACGCGAGCCTGCTGTTGATGCCGCTGGTCGGCTTCCTGCCGGCCGACGACCGGCGCGTCGTCGCAACGGTCGAGACGATCCGGCGCGAGCTGTCGGAGGGCGGCCTGATCCGCCGGACCGCGGCGCCGGCGAGCGGACCGGTGGAGGGCGTCTTCCTCGCCTGCTCGTGCTGGATGGCCGATTGCCTCGACATGCTCGGCCGCAAGCAGGAGGCGCGGGCCCAGTTCGAGCGCGTGCTGGCGGTGTGCAACGACGTCCAGCTCTGGTCCGAGGAATACAACGTTCCCGGCAAGCATCTCGCCGGCAACTTCCCCCAGGCCCTCACCCATCTTGCGGTAGTCAACACCGCGCTCGGCTTGTGCGGGCCCGTGCTGCACCGCGGCGGCGGCTGACGGCTCCTTGACCCGGTCTGGAGGACATCATGGCAGCGGCAGACCATTACGACGTCATCATCATCGGCAGCGGGCCCGGCGGCGGCTCCGTCGCCCACCGTCTCGCGCCGTCCGGCAAGCGGATCCTGATGCTCGAACGCGGCGACTACCTGCCGCGCTCGCGCGCGAACTGGGACGCGAAGACGGTCTTCGTCGACGGCGCCTACCAGGCGCCGGAAACCTGGTACGGCGACGGTGGCGAGACGTTCCACCCCGGGCTGCATTATTTCGTCGGCGGCAACTCCAAGGTCTACGGCTCGGCCCTGTTCCGGTTGCGCGAACGCGATTTCGGCGCCTTGCCGCACGCCGACGGCGTGTCGCCGGCATGGCCGCTCGGCTACGACGTCTTCGAACCGTACTACTGCCAGGCCGAGGAGCTGTTCCACGTGCATGGCCAGCGCGGCGAGGATCCGACCGAGCCCTGGTCGAGCCGACCCTACGCCTACCCACCGGTGTCGCACGAGCCGCGCATCCAGGCCCTGAGCAACAGCCTGTCGGGCGAGGGCCTGCACCCGTTCCACCTGCCGCTCGGCATCCTTCTCGACGAGAAGGACGGCAAGCCCACGCCGACCAGCCCCTGCATACGCTGCGACGCCTTCGACGGGTTTCCGTGCGCGATCAACGCCAAGGCCGACGCCCAGGTGATCTGCGTCGACCCGACGCTTGCCGCGCACCCCAACTTCACCCTCCTCACCAACAGCTATGTCGAGCGTCTGCACACCGACGCTTCCGGTCGGACCGTGACCGGCGTGCAGGTCACGCGGGGCGGCCACGACGAGACCTATTCGGCCGACATCGTCGTCGTCGCCTGCGGCGCCCTGAGCTCGGCGCTGCTGCTGCTGCGCTCCGCCAACGACGCGCACCCGGGCGGGCTGGCCAACGGCTCCCAGCAGGTCGGTCGCAACTATATGCGCCACAACATGAAGGTGTTGATGGCCCTCCTCAAGGAGCCGAACACCACCGTCTTCCAGAAGACCTTGGCGATCAGCGACTTCTATTTCGGCTCACCCGAATGGCAATTCCCGATGGGACTGATCCAGATGTGCGCCACCTCGCACGGCGAGCAGATACGCGGCGAGACGCTGCCCGGATTCCTGTCGTTCCTGCCCGAGATGCCGTTCCGCAAGATGGCCGATTACTCGATGGATTTCTGGTTGCAGAGCGAAGACCTGCCGCGTGCCGACAACCGCATCTACTACGACGGCGACAAGGTCGTGCTCTCGATCCGGGAGGGCAACGAGGAGGCGGCGCATCGCCTCGAGCGCAAGCTGGAGAGCCTGATGGCGCCGATCGGCGCCCGACCCAAGCTGCTGGAGCGGCATCTCTACCTGGGCAAGAACATCCCGATCAACGGCACCGCGCACCAGGCGGGCACCTGCCGGTTCGGAACCGACCCGGCAACCTCGGTGCTCGACCTCGACTGCCGCGCGCACGAGGTGGACAATCTCTACGTCACCGACGCGAGCTTCTTTCCATCGATCGGCGCGGTCAACCCGACGCTGACCATCGTCGCCAATGCGTTGCGCGTGGCCGACCATCTCAAGGCAAGGCTGGGCGCGTGAGCCTGATCGCCGAGCGCCCGGCCATGCTGCGGCGCGCCGGCGGCTCCTCGTCGACGCCCCAGACCGCGGCGACCGCCCGGGTCAGAGATCCAGGTTCTGCGGCACGATCACCAGGTCCCGGATGGTGACGCCGCGCGGCCTGGTCACCATGAACAGGACCGCGTCTGCCACTTCCTTCGCCTCCATCAGGCTGCCCGACGCCTTGGCGTCGTCGAGCTTGGCCTGTGGCCAGTCCTTCAGCAGCGCGGTGACCACCGGACCGGGCGCGACGCCGCCGACCCGGACTCCGTGCTTGGAGACCTGGCGCCGCACCGTATGGATGAACGCCTGCACGGCGTGCTTCGACGCGGTGTAGATCGGCTCCCACACGACCGGCACCAGGCCGGCGATCGAGCTGGTCATGACGATGTCGCCGGTCTTGCGCTCGATCATGTGCGGGAGCACCGCTCGCACCGAGCGGAAGGTCGCGTTGATGTTGAGGTTGAGCATCCGGTCCCACGCGTCGGGATCGCCCTCCTCGACCGGGCCGCCGACATAGGATCCGGCGTTGGCGTGGAAGATGTCGAGCTGGCCGGCCCGCTCCAGGATCTGCGGCAGCATGCGCTCGACGCTGGCGGGCTCGGTCAGGTTGACGACCACCGGAAAGCAGCGCTCGCCGAGCTCCTCGCAGATCGCGTGCAGCCGATCCGCCGCGAAGTCGACGAGCGCCACCCGCGCGCCCGCGCCCAGAAAGGCCTTGGCGCATTCGAGACCGATGCCCGACGCGGCGCCGGTGACCGCGGCGACCTGCCCCGAAAGTTGTTCCGACATGTCGAGAACTCCTCTGTTGCGGCCCGCTCAGGCGCGGCCATGGGAGACGCGGGAGCGGCGCGCGAGGCTGTCGACGATCACCGCGACGGCGAGGACCCCGCCCGTGATCATGTAACGGAGCGACGACGACAGATCGAGCAGCGTCAGCCCGTTCGAGATCGCCTGGATCACGATGATGCCGAGCAGCGCCGAGAAGGCGCTGCCACGCCCCCCGAACAGGCTGGTGCCGCCGATCACCGCCGCCGCGATCGCGTCGAGGTTGACGTCGCCGGTGCCGGCCTGCTGGCTCGCCGACG
>CAXUBM010000030.1:0-13769 GCA_964249235.1 uncultured Acetobacteraceae bacterium
GTCGTTCATCGCGTGCGCGGCGACTCGCCGGTGCTGGCGTCCAAGCCGAGGTGCAGCTTGCTCCATGGCCGGCGTGCGCGACCATGCTTCTCGGCAGCCCACTCGCCCTGACCGAACAGCTGCAGCCCCGTGCTGCGAGCACCAGGTTGACCGGGCCGTCATGCCGGCCACTCGGGGCTGACGATCGGCGAAGCCGCGGCCACGCCGGGATAGGGCCGAGTGGTCCGGTACGGCCAGATCGAGCCCGAGCAGGCGCAGCACGCTGCGGCTGAACGCCTCGGCCTGCCGGAGGGCAAGGTGGAACACCAGCCGCAGGATGAGCACCAGCTCGATCGCCCGGCGAGTGCCGCCTCGTCCAGCCAGAACGTCAGAACGCCGCGCCGGCGTAGCCCCGCCTCATACTCGGACCAGTTCGTGATGCGAGACTGGCCGATCGGAATGCGGTGACGGCGGGCTGCGTGGTGCGTGAACGGTGTTCGGGCGGAGTAGTCGTCTCCTCAGGCTACTCGGCACCTCCGTGCACCAAAATCACGCGTCAGTGCATTCCTGACGCGCCCCGAGCCGGACCCACCCCGGGGCCAACCCCGCGCGCGCCGATCAGACGGGTGCGTCGCGGCGGTGCGCGAGGAGCGGCGTGGGTTGTGGCTGCCCCTCGTAATACTCGGCCTCGCGGAGGAACCCTCGGCGATCGAGGGCGTCGATCACGAGCGCGCCGCTGTCGGGATAGGTGCAGACCTCCGCGGGCGGCTCGGCGCCGATCGCGAGATAGAGCAAGTCGCCGGTGCCGTCCGGGGTCGCGGGGTTGGCGATCTGATGGGCGATCCCGGTGTCGGCCGGACAGGAAATGCAGTCTCCGGGACGGATCTCGTGCACTCGATCGCCGTAGCGGAACAGACCTCGCCCTTCGAGCACGACGAAGATCTCGTCGGCCATAAGGTGCGTGTGCGCCGGGCACGCGCTGTGGCCCGGGGGCACTCGCGTGGCGTTCATGCCGAGACGGCCCATCCCGAAACGCCCCGGCCCCGCCGCCCTCATCGCGGGCGTCAACGCGCGCTGGAAATGCATCCAGGCGGCGGGCACGTCGGCCGCGACTTCCGGCGCCGTGTGCATGTTGACTATCGTAGGCGCCTTCTCGGTCATGTCGTCCTCTCGTATCCGCGCCACGAGCGCAAGCGGATCTTGCGGCATGGACGGAGCCAGTCAAGTTTCCGTCGGTCGAAGATCGATGGAAGACCGGCGAAGGGGATCACGGAGCAAGACTATCCGCAGCGGCGGGACTGCCGGTCGGTCGGCATCGACCCCAAGACGTCGCCTGCATGGCGCGTCGTCCGGACAAAAAGGGGCGCGCGCCCGCTGCGTGACGTTGGGGTGAACGACAAGACGGTGGATCGTGGCGCGCGAGATATCGAGCCTCGCTTCATAAGCCCGCACCAGCCTGCGCCAGCGCGTCATCCAGCCGAAGGTCCGTTCAACAACCCATCGACGCCTGATGACGTGGAACCCAGCCCGCTCTTGGTTACGTCGGACGATCTCGATGACGAAGTCGAGGTAAGCGGCTCTGTCGAGAGGCCGGGTGCGATCATGAGCACCGTCCGCAAATAGGTGCTTCAGCCAAGGCCAGCGCTGGCGAACGCCACCGAGAACGAGCTGAGCGCCTGCGCTGTCCGAGATGTCGGCCGCAATCAGGTTGATCATCAGGAGCCGACCGTCCGTGTCGACGACGATGTGCCGCTTGCGTCCGACCGTCTCTTGGCCGCGTCGTAGCCCCGCGTGGTTCCGGCCGGGGCCTTCACCGTCTGACTGTCGATCACCCCGCCTGTCGGGCTCACTTCACGCCCGGCAAGTTCGCGATCGAGCATCAGCGAGACGTCGTGGATGGTTTGGAGCAGCAGGCGGCGCACGAACCGGCGGAACCACCAGTGAACCGTTCGCCATGGGCCGAAGTTGCGCGGGAGCATCCGCTATCGTTACGGTTCCGTTAAGTTGAGCGCCGGCTGTCGCCGCGCCCAGAGCTCCTCGGCGTTTGCTTCGGCCGCCTGCTTCGAGTCAAGCCAGCACGGCGCCGCTGGTTTGATCATACCTCCGCCGTGACCCGCTATCGTCGGCGACGGCGCTGCTCTCTGATGCGGACCAAGTGCTGCTGCTTGGCTTTGACGTGCATGGCACGCCGTTCGGGGCGCGCGACGATCCGCGCGCTGGGCTGCATTGCGGGGCGTCGCCTCCTCCACTTACAATAACGTTCTTTATCTTAGCTAGGCGGGCTTGGGGAGCGAGCATGGAGGACGGCACGACGATCCGGTCTGCCAATGACGCCGACCGGCTCATGACGCGGATCCGTGCCTCGGCAGCTGGGGTGCATGATTGGGTTGCCGCTCAGGCCGGCGATCCGCTCGAAATGCTGCGCCAGATGAAGTTCGACCCGGTCGGGTTTTACCCCGTTGAGGATCGACCGCTCAATCCGGTGGAGCAGGTCAATCAGACCTGGACCTTCGCCGTGGCCGTAGCTGCCGCTCGGCAGCTCCTTCTCCTCCATCCAAACGTTGGCGTTTTCACCTCGCGCCCGGCGCGCATGCCTCACATGCGCTCGCCATCATGAGTGAGTCCGAAGGCATGGTCGGTGCCGAGACCTTCGCGGCCGTTGACCCGAGGAACAACAAAAAGCTCGCTGCGGACCTTATGAAGCTCGCGACGCGCCCTGAAGCTCATCGGTATGTCCATTGTCAGAAAGCGGTGATCTACTCACCCTGCTGAGCCAGCGTCATGATTTCGGATCATCTTGGACATGAGGGTTCTCGTTCTGTCGCCGGAGGACGGTATCATTTTGTCGTCTTGCCCCGTCTAACGGAGCCCGTTGAGATTACGACAGCAAAAAGCGGGTGGCACCATGGCGAACGATACGGTGACATACGATCTAATCGTCAATGGCGCTCTGGTGCCGATCCAGGGCCTGACGATCGGCATCAACTACGATGGGCCTTATATTCCGGAGTTCGAATACGTCGATTTCACAGGCAGCCCGGAGATTGCCACGACAGAAGGCTCGGCCACGAAGCGGATCACAATTGTCTAGTTCAAGAGCGACACAAAGGTGGGATCCGCGACGTTCAGCGCCAGTCCGTTTTCTTACGACGGCACGTTCGGCCTGGGAACGACTCCCAGCAAATACCACATCGTCTCCTACGGCCACTTCAGCGGGGAATTCGATGCTTATACCGGCTCCGCATTCCTGACCCAGATTGCCGGGACGCTGATCGGCCAACCGACGACCGACATACAGTCGATCAAGCCGTTCGCGGGCGTCACCGTGACAGACGCCCCAACCTCTACCGGCGACGACAACGACATCCTTTCGATCACGTCAACCAGCCCAGACCACGACAGGTAAATCGGTGACGACGACGTTCACGTTGACCAATCAGAACCTGAACGAGTTTGGCACCACGACAGAGCTCGCCAGCGTGGTCGCCAGAGCGTCCTCCGCGACGGACGTGACCTACGTGACCGGTCCGGCCGCGGGACACGCGATACTGACGGGCACGAACGGCGCGGACGACATCACGGTGCGAGGTGCTGACAACGTCATCCTGGCTAAGGGAGGCAACGACATCATCGACGCCGGGGACGGCGGCGCGATCGTGCAGGCGTCCGGAGGCAATAAGAGCATTGCTCTGGGAGGAGCGCTCAACCTTGTCATCGGTGGAGATGGGAATGACGTCGTCTACGGCGCCCCCGGCGGCAAGACCGCAATCACGCTCGGCAGCGGCGACGACGTCGACCTGGGCGGCAACTCCAACTACGTCCTCCTAAGCAACGGAAATGATCGCGTCTTCGTGTCGGGAGGCATGTCCTTCATCTCGACTGGTGCCGGCGTCAATGACGTGACCGTCGACGGGTCCAAACACTATCAACGCGGGTGCGGGCGTCTTACGACCTGCCGAAATCGGCTGCCGTAGTGGAAACCAACCAGGATCGCATCGGTCGCAACAGCCTTTGCGTCTCAAAAGCCGACAGCTGCCATGCCCTTAAGGCCAAGCATCGCTCTCGCCTCATCGGGCGTAGCGACCGTCAGACCGAGGGCTTCGACCAGATGGCGGGCATTGGTCACCTGCTCTGCGTTGGTTTCCGCGAGACGGCCTGGTGCAACCCAGAGACTGTCCTCCAGGCCAACCCGGATATTACCGCCCATGCCAGCCGCCATGGCAGCGATCGGCATCTGGTTGCGGCCGGCGCCAAGGACCGACCAGTTGTAGTCGTCGCCGAACAGTCGGTCGGCGGTGCGCCTCATGTGCATGACATCCTCGGGATGCGGGCCAATGCCGCCGAGCAGGCCGAAGACTGTCTGGATGAAGAACGGCGGCTTGACCAAGCCACGGCCGGCGAAATGCGCGAGAGCGTAGAGGTGACCAACATCGTAGCATTCAAATTCAAACCGGGTCCCGTTGCCCGAACAAGCTTCGAGCGCGTAAGCAATATCGCGGAATGTGTTCCGAAAGATCAGGTCGTCGCTGTCAGCAAGATGGGCGCGTTCCCAGTCGTGCTGGAATTCCTTGTAGCGATTGAGCATCGGAAACAACGCGAAGTTGAACGAGCCCATATTCAGAGAGGCAAGCTCTGGCTTGAAGGCCGTCGCTGGACCGATACGCTCATCGATCCTCATGTAAGGCGCGCCGCCGCTGGTGAGGTTGACCACGACGTTGCTCGCTACCTTGATCGTGCGCAGAAAAGGCGCGAAGGCTTCAGGACTCTGGTCCGGACGGCCGGTCCGAGGATCGCGCGCGTGCAGGTGGACGATGGCAGCGCCAGCCTCAGCGGCCCCGAGTGCCGATGCGGCGATCTCGTCGGCGGTCACCGGGAGATGTGGCGACATCGACGGCGTGTGAATGGCGCCGGTGATCGCGCAGCTGATGATGACCGGCCTTCGCTTGGCCATGGCGCTCTCCTCTTCAGAGTGACTCGACGTTCCCGCAGATGCTGATCGATTGGCCGGAAATGCCAAGCCCGGCCGGTGAGCAAAGGAACAGGATGGTGGACGCGACTTCTTCAGGCGATGTCATTCGACGTAGCGAGATCCGCTCGAGATACTCGTCGCGCATAGTTTCATAGGACACACCGACCTGCTCGGCGCGCGCATGGATGACGTTGTCCATGCGCGGACCTTCCACAATGCCGGGAAGGATCGCGTTGACGCGAATGCCGCTCGGCCCGAGTTCCTTGGCCAGGCTCTGGGTGAAGCCCACGACAGCCCATTTCGAAGCCGAGTAGGGCGATCGGTAGGCGTAGCCGAAGCGGCCGGCGGCGGAGGAAAGATTGACGATGGAGGCGGTGCGGGCCCGACGGAGCAGCGGAACCGCGTAGTGGGCGCACAGGAACTGGCCTGTCAGGTTGACATCGATAGTACGGCGCCAGTCGGCGACCGAGATCTCGTCTACGGCGCCCGTGGGGCCGGCAATGCCGGCGTTGTTGACCAGTACATCGAGTCCGCCGAGCTCGCGTTCTGCATCCGCCACCAGAGAGCGGACCTGATTGTCGTCGGAAACGTCGGCCCGGCTGATGGTCACGCCGGTCTCATTCCGACAGGCATTCAGAACCGATGCATCGACATCGCAGATGTGAACGCGAGCGCCATGGGCGACGAACGCGTCGACGATGCAGCGACCAATCCCAGAGGCGCCGGCGGTAACCAGGACACGGAGGCCCGAACGCAAGGAGTTGTCCAACATGGAGGTAGCTCCGTCATGCTGATGCGCGCCAGCGCAAAAGGCAGGCAGGGATGTATCAGATTCGAGACGCGGTAACGGCGATGATCTCTCGCAGAGACGGGGTTGGCGTCGTACTAGTTATCATGGTTTGGCGCCGGCCCGCGATCTCGCCGGCACTGTCGGGCTCGCCGGCCCCTATGACTTCGTATCCGACACCGCCATGCTGCGCGACCTGTTCGCCCCCGCCGCTCCCCCGGAGAGCAGTCAGCCGACCGCGCACGTCGACGGGACCGCACCACCGATGCTCCTCCTCGCCGGCACCGCCGACACCGTCGTCAACCCGGGCAACACCATCCTCCTCGCCGCCCGCGTTCGTACCCACGGCGGCGCCGTCACCGACCGCCTCTATCCGGGCGTGGACCACATCAGGATCATCGGCGCGTTCGCAACACCCTTGCGCTTTCTGGCACCGAGCTTTCACGACAGCGTCCGGTTCATGCGTGGCGAAGGTTAGAAGGCCAGGGGGTGACCAAGGACGGCATGGCTTCTGTCCCAGGGCAATCCGTACCGTGCCGGGCGGGACGGTTCGACACAGAAGCAGGGCTCACTTAGACATCCGTCTCAAACCACCGCGACATCAAGGACGGGCTTCGATGTACGCGGGGCCTCAAGAGCCAAGAGGGAGCACCACCTCGCTCTGCCGTGACCAAGGCGAACGATGCAACCTTTTCCGTGCCCGACGCCGACACAACCAAACCGTCTTAGGGCGGTGTTCTCCTCCGCCGCGTCGCGAGCAGGAGCGCGCCTCGGCGACAGCGGCGCAGCCGACGCGAACAGGCGAGCAACGAACCAGCAGCGCGCACCTTCGTTGCTCCGGCCATGGACGAAAGGAGTGCTGGGACATGGTGGTCGGGAGGCGAGGTGTGCTGATGGCCGGAGCCGCGTGCCTCATGCCATTCTTCGCGCGAGCTGAGCACGTCGCGGGCAAGCTCCCCTGGCAGGCTTACGCGGGCACGCCGCCCGACGTGGCCCGGCCCGGCCCCTGGTTGTTCTTTGAACCTGAAGAGGGACGCGCGGTCGAGGCATTCGTAGATCGGCTGATCCCGGCCGACGAGCTGTCGCCGCGCGGCACCGAATGCGGCAGCGCCGTCTATATCGACCGGCAGCTCGCCGGACCCTACGGATCGTCGGCCGCGCTCTATATGCGCCCGCCCTTCCGCGACGGCGCGAAGTCGCAGGGCGACCAGTCGCCCCTGACCCCGGCGATGCGCTACCGGCGTTCGCTCGCCGCCCTCGACCTCTACTGCCGCGCCGGTTTCGCAGGCAAGGTCTTCGCCGACCTGCCGCCAGACCGGCAGGATCAGCTGATCGCCGGCCTCGAAGCCAACACGGTCCATTTCGACGATTGCAGCGGAAAAGCCTTTTTCGAACTGATCCTTAAGGACACCCAGCAGGGCTTCCTCGCCGATCCGATCTATGGCGGGAATCGCGACATGGTCGCCTGGCGCATGATTGGATTTCCGGGCGCCCGCTACGACTATCGCGACTGGATCGACCGACACAACGAGGCCTACCCCTACCCGCCCACCAGCATCGGCGGCCAGCCGGCCTGGTCGGGTGCTGCGAAGGACTAAAGCATGGTCAAACGTCTTCCGAGAAAGGACGTCGTCATCGTCGGGCTCGGCTGGACCGGTTCCATTCTGGCTGAACAGCTAAGCGCCGAGGGCCTCGATGTGGTCGCCATCGAGCGCGGCCCGTGGCGCGACCCGGCGGTCGACACTCCCGTCAGCTACGCCCCGGACGAGCTCCGCTACCGGATCCGTCACGAGCTGTTCCTGCAGCCCGCACAGAACACGATGACCTTTCGTAACAATCTGGCACAGCAGGCGCTGCCCGTCCGCACCTGGGGCGCCTTCATGCTCGGCAACGGCGTGGGCGGCGGCGGCATGCATTGGAACGCCGAGATGTGGCGCTTCGCGCCGAGCGACTTCGTGCTGCGCTCGCACATCACCGAGCGCTACGGGGCGGCGAAGATCCCCGCCGACATGACTATCCAGGACTGGGGCATCACCTACGACGAGCTCGAACCCTACTACGACCGGTTCGAGTATCTCTGCGGCGCGTCCGGCACCGCCGGCCACCTGAACGGCATCATCCAGCCCGGCGGCAACCCATTCGAAGGCAACCGCTCGCGGCCCTACCCGACGCCCGCGATGAAGCAGGGCTACGGCCATGCGCTCTGGGCCAAAGCGGCGGCCGAGCTCGGCTACCACCCGTTCCCGCAGCCCTCGGGAAACGTCTCGCAGGCCTGGACCAACTCCCTCGGCGTGACCATGGGTCCGTGCTCCTATTGCGGCTACTGCGAGTGGTTCGGTTGCGCCAACAACTCCAAGGCGAGCCCGCAGACGACGATCCTGCCCGCGCTGACGCTGCGGACGAACTTCGAGGCGCGCACGCTGTGCGAGGTCACGCGCATCAATCTCGACCGGCAGGGCAAGCGCGCGACCGGAGTCACTTATGTCGACAGCTCCGACACCGAATGCGAGCAGCCGGCCGACCTCGTGCTGCTGTGCGCGTTCTCGATCTTCAACGTGCAGCTCCTGCTGCTGTCGGGCATCGGCACGCCGTACGATCCGTCGAGTCGCAACGGCGTGATCGGCAAGAACTTCACGCACCAGACGCCGTCGTCGGCGATCGGCTTTTTCGACCGTGAGAAATACCGCTTCAACCCGTTCATGGCGGCCGGCGCGATCGGCATGTGCATCGATGATTTCAACGGCGACAATTTCGACCACGGCCCGCTCGACTTCATCGGCGGCGGCTATATCGGCCAAGTGCAGACCAACGGCCGGCCGATCGAAACCACGCCGGTGCCGCCGGGCACGCCCGCCTGGGGCTCCGGCTGGAAGCGGGCGCTGCACGAGAACTACAACAGCACGATCTTCGCCGGCGCCGGCGTGCACGGATCGTTCTACGCCTATCGCGACGTGTGCCTTGATCTCGACCCGACCTGGACCGATCGCCTCGGCCGCAAGCTGCTGCGCATGACGATCGACTTCCATCCCAACGAGCTGAAGATGAGCGCGTATCTGACGGACAAATACGCCGAGACGATCCGCGCGATGGGCGCACGCCAGGTCGTGCCGATGCCGCGCAAGGGTCCCTACAACATCACCGAGTACTACACCTCGCATCTGTGCGGCGGCGTGATTATGGGCACGAATCCCACACAGTCGGCGCTCAACGCTTATCAGCAGATGTGGGAGGTTCCGAACCTGTTCGTGCCCGGCCTGTCGGCATTCCCGCAGAACGCCGGATACAATCCGACCACCACGGTCGGCGCGCTGGCACTTCGGACCGCTGAAGCCATACGCACGCAATATTTAAAATCGCCCGGTCCGCTGGTGCACGCGTGACGATGCGGTACATCGCCGCCGGCATCGCGGCCGCGATTTTCGCAGCCACCGTCGCCACCGTCGCCGCCGCGGCGCCGGACGGCAACGATTTCGTCAAGATCGCGCGCGGTCGGCTGCTGACGGTCGAAGCCGATTGCGCCGCCTGCCACGACGCGCCGGACGGACACAGCTTCGCCGGCGGACGTCCGCTGCAGACGCCGTTCGGAACCATCCTGTCGTCGAACATAACCCCCGACCCGACCGGCATCGGTACCATGACCGGCCAGCAATTCGTCGACGTGCTGCAGAAGGGCAGGGGGCCGCACGGCGCCTTCATCTACCCGGCGATGCCGTATCCCTACCTCGCCAATACCAGCCGCGCCGACGATCTCGCGATCTACGCCTATCTCCGGACCGTGACGCCGGTGCGCCACCAGGTCGACACTGATCAGTTGCCCTTCCCGCTCGATATCCGCCGCAGCCTCGCGGCCTGGAACCTGCTCTATTTCCGCAAGCACCCGTTCCGCCCCGATCCGGCGCGTTCGGCGGCCTGGAACGAGGGCGCCTATCTCGTCAACGGCTTCGAGCATTGTGGCGCTTGCCACACGCCCAAGACGATCCTGGGCGGCGACGAACGCGACCATGCGCTCGAGGGTGGCGCGCTGCAGGGCTGGTTCGCGCCTAACCTGACCGGCGACGACCGCGTCGGTCTCGGACGCTGGTCCGCGGACGACATCGTGGCCTACCTGCAGACCGGTCATAATCGCTTCGCTGGCGCTGCCGGGCCGATGGCCGAAGAGGTATGGCATTCTTCCTCCGCCGCGCCGAAATCGGAACTGGCCGCAATTGCGACCTATCTCAAATCGCTGCCGGCGCGCGGAGGCAGCGACGTGACGCCGGTTGACTTCGCAACACCAAACATGCAAGCGGGTGCGATCATCTACGGACAGGAATGTTCGGCCTGTCACACGCCCAGCGGTGCCGGGGTCGCCAACCTGTTCCCGCGCCTCGCCGGCGGGCCGTCGGTGCAGCAGCGCGACGCCGCCTCGCTGATCCGTGTCGTGCTTCAGGGCGCACGCACGGTGCAGACCCGCGCGGCACCGACAGGTCCCGCGATGCCGTCCTTTGCCTCTGCGCTCGATGATGCCGAGATCGCATCGGTGCTGACCTATGTCCGAAACGCTTGGGGCAACGCGGCCGCGCCGGTGGCGGCCGCAACCGTGCGCGATGCTCGCGCGCGTCTCGCACACGATCCGTCCGGCTGAAGGTTTCTTGCCGCATGCCCTGTTGAGGGTCGGCGATGCGCCTTCGATGATCATCGCACGAGACGCGGCCCGTCTAAACGGGCCCCCTCGGGCGGACGGCGATGCGGCGGGTGTCGCTTTCGGGCTCGGGCGGCGTGCGCGTTGCCAAGCTTACCGAACCCTCAGCAATGACGTGAGGGGCGCCATGGTCGAGATCGGACGCTGACCTGGGGCCCGCGCACGGCGGTGCGGCGCGGACATACGGCGGCGCGGGATCAGCCCGCCGCCCAGCCTGGAATGCTGTCGAGGAAGCGCCGCAACCCGTCCTGCCAACCGGCGGAGTGTTTCAATGTTTCATGGCCGTAAAGACTGGCAGCGGCGCTGACCAGGTCATCGTGCAAGTTTGGCCGGTTGGGCAGGTGCAGCAGCTCGGGCGGATTGAGCAGGTCGTCGGCAAAGTTGATCGACGAGAACGGCCCGGCGATCTGGTCGAGCTGCGAACGCGGATCGTAGTCGAACGAGGCCTGGAACTGGAACAGGACGTCGCAGGGCTCGCGGACCGGATCTGGGTCTGGACCAGCTTGTCGAGCAGGGCCGAGGCAGCGACCCGGTCTGGCACCTGACTCTGAAGACGGCCGACATCCTGGGTCATGATCGCGAACAGTCGCGCCGGTAGTCTCGAGCATCAGCAAAACCGCGTTCACAACGTTCCCCGCAGCGTCGCGCCTGGCCGTGCCGAGCGTAAGGTGGTGCATCCGGAGCGACGGTAGAGTTTGCCCGCTCTCGAAGCGGAGTGTGGGCAGCGTTATCGTGCCTTCGGCGGGATGCAGCCCCGTCAGGCCCTCCAATTGCCGTCGACCGCGCCTTCGACGGTGCTGCTCTGGGCCTGGGCATCCCCAGAAAAGAACGCGGCGAGAAGGAGGGCGGCAATCTGTCGACGCATAGGCGTACTCCAAGCCCCGTCAGGCAAGGGCACCGCAGTTTGGATCAGGCTCCACCGGGCAGGAGACCTCACCTGGTAGCCGCCCAGCCACAGTCCGGGAACTCGGCATCAACGTCGTGACAGCTCCCAGAATGTTTGACGTTACAAGGCATACCCCAGCTCCGACGCGGCCCATACAACGACCATGTTTACAAAGCGGCAACTCGCCGTCAGCGGCCTCCTTGAGTCGGCTAGTTGTTGACTGCGTCAAGGGCGCACCGACGCGCGCTGCCGTGAGTTTCAGGGGTGCGCAACGGCGGAAAACGAACGCAGCGAGCCGATGTTCAACGAACGGAATTGTGCATCGCGGTAAGTTCAGTAATGGTTGCCGCACTTAGCAATTAAGCGCTGAGCGACTGATAGGAGTATCGCGAATGAATCCTCTCGCAAGACGTGGGCTGCTGGCGGCCATCGGCACAATTGGTGCAGCCGGCGCAGCGCATGCCGCAACTTTCGGCAACCCTGATGCGCCCCCCGAGGGTGCCGTGAATGCGACCCAGCGGGCGCTGCGTAATCCGGGCCCGCGCAATGCAGTCCTCGAAGGGCAGTTCCCCTCCTTCACAAACCCTCCCCCGACCGACGATCTCGGCATGCCAATGATCTGGTCCTCGTTCAACAACGCGCACCGTCGCCTTCAAGCCGGCGGTTGGGCACGGCAGGTCACCGTCAATGACTTCGCAATCTCCAAGACCATTGCCGGCGTCAACATGCGCCTAGACGCCGGCGGCATCCGAGAGATGCACTGGCACCAACAGGCCGAATGGGCCTTCGTCACCGACGGAACTACGCGGATCACGATTCTGGACGATTTCGGCAAGCCCCAGGTCGCTGACGTCGGTCCCGGCGGCCTGTGGTACTTCCCTGCGGGTCTGCCGCACTCCCTACAGGGGCTTGGACCGGACGGAACCGAGTTCATCCTCGCGTTCGATGAAGGTAGTTCGTCCGAGGACAACACGCTTTTGATCACAGACTGGCTTGCCCACACGCCTCCGGATGTTCTGGCAAAGAATTTCGGGGTGCCTGCAGACGCCTTCAAGAATATCCCGCTCACCCAACGTTGGATCTTTCCCGGTCAGGTGCCAGGACCGCTCGCGAATGATCAGGTGGCGGCGGCGGGTTCGACGGGGCAGTCGGCGCAATCCTTCGTCTTCGACCTTGGCGGGATGCAGCCGAACTCACAGACAAAGGGAGGGTCCGTCCGCATCGCGGACTCGACCAACTTCCACATTTCCAAAACGATTGCCGTAGCGATGGTGACAATCGCGCCTGGTGGCATGCGCGAAATGCACTGGCATCCGAACGCGGACGAATGGCAGTACTGGGTGAGCGGCAAGGGCCGCATGACCGTGTTTAACACCGGCCCGCAGGCGATGACCGCCGACTTCAATCCCGGCGACATCGGATACGTCAAGAAAAGCCTCGGGCACTATATTGAGAACACTGGCAGCGACAACCTCGTGTTCCTTGAGATCTTCAAGACTGATCGTTACAAGAATGTTTCTCTTGCCGACTGGATGGCTCACACACCGCAGGCAATGGTTGAGCAGACCCTCAACATCGATCGGTCGGTCTTTGACAGGCTTCCGCAGACCCCGCCCAACGTCGTGCCTATCTAGGGCAATGGTGCACCGACCTTACGGTTCTGTCAGCGCTCGCGCCAGAGCGGCGATCGCTGGACCAGGAGCGATCGCGTAGGGTCGGGATGGTGAGGGTGGTTGGGCTGACGGGATGACGTGCGTTTGCTGTGGGTCCGCAGCCGTGACGGAGGAGCCGGTGGTGACGGCACGGGGCTATCGACGCTTCCGGTGCCGGAACTGCGGGCGGCAGTTCAACGAACGCAGCGGCGGCGTGCTGAACCGGACCTGCCTGCCCAGCGACATCATCGCCTTCGTGGTGTTCTGCCGGCTGCGCTATAGGCTGAACCTGCAGCCGCTCTACTCCGACGTGGCGATCGAGCTGGTGCTCACCCTGCGGTTGGTGTTCGACATTGCCCCGCGGCAAGCCGAGGCGTTCAGCCGCGGCGTGCTGCGCTTGCTCGGGATCGAGCTGGCCGTGCCTGATCACACCCCACCCTGTCCCGGCGCGGTCGCGGCTTCGCCGGTCGTCAGCCCCGAGCGGCACGGCATGACGGTCCTATGCACATGGTGCTCGACAGCACGGGGCTGCAGCTGTTCGGCCAGGGCGAGTGGAATACCGCCAAGCACGGCCGAACCCGCCGGAGATGGCACAAGCTGCACCTTGCCGTGGACGCCAGCACCGGCGAGATCGCCGCACACGTGCTGACCGACGGCAATGCCGACGATGCGCGCAGGCGCCGGCTCTGCTCAGGCAGGCGGAAGGCGTGATCGCCAGCGTGACGGCAGACGGGGCTTACGACGGTGACTCGGTCCACCAAGCCGCCGCGGAGTGTCGGCACGACCCGCCACCGGATGTCGTCATCCCGCCGCGT
>CAXUBM010000031.1:0-13426 GCA_964249235.1 uncultured Acetobacteraceae bacterium
TAGACGCCAGCAATGGCGAGATCGCCGCGCACGCGCTGACCGACGGCAACGCCGATGACGCGGCTCAGGCGCCGGATCTGCTCCGGCAGGTCGAGGGCACGATTGCCAGCTTAACGGCAGACGGTGCCTACGACGGCGAGCCGGTCTACCAAGCTGCCGCAGCGCGCCAGCACGATTCGCCGCCAGAGGTCGTCATCCCGCCGCGTGCATCCGCGGTGCCGGGCACCGATGATCTCCACCTTCAGACCAGACGCGACCGCCACATTCAGCTCATCGACGAGAGAAGCCGCATTGGCTGGCGGCAGACGCAACCACGTCGAGACCGCGATCGGCCAATATAAACACCTCATCGGTCCCAATCCCGGCCCGCACGTTCACCGCTCAACTAGGAGAGGCGGCGCTCGGGATCGCCGTGGTCGACCGGATGATCCGAGTCGCGAAGCCGGTCTCCCTTCGTCAGCGCTGAGACGCCAGCCCCCCCCAAAGAGGCACTTCAGGTTACGCTCACGTCCGTGCAACGACACGCCGCCCAGTCAGATTGACGAAGAGCCGGATCTGCCGGTTGCTCCCTGGAGCCCGCTGCCGCAAAAGACGGGGATCGTGGTCCGTTTCATCAGAACACGCGTCGTGCTTCGACCAGCCGACGTTGCTGCGCATCTTCCAAAGTACGCCCTTATCCAGGCTCGAGGAAGCCGGCATGATGCTGCCCGGCATGAAGGCTGTCTTGCATGTCCGATCTCAACGCCCTGATTGTCTTCGCGAAGGTTATCGGGGCGCGCAGCTTCTCCGAGGCCGCCCGTCGCCTCAAGATGCCCGTGTCCACGGTCAGCAGGCGGGTCGCGGACCTGGAGGAACAGCTCGGAGTGAGGCTGCTTGAGCGCTCCACGCGCAACCTTCGCCTGACCGACGTCGGATCCGACGTGCTCGAGCACGCCAACCGCATCCTCGAGATCTCAGACGCTCTGGATGGCCACGTCTCGAACCAGCTGTCGCAGGTTGCCGGGACTCTACGGCTTTCTGCGCCGCCGAGCATCTCGGACTCGTTGCTGATGCCGCTGGTTGGCGCATTTCAGGCCGCCTATCCGGCCGTGCGGGTGCAGATCTTGATCACCGAGCGCAAGATCGACCACATTGCCGACGGGGTTGACCTCGCCTTCCATGTCGGGCCGATGCAAGACTCGTCGCTGGTTGCGCGCCGTATCCTGACCTACCGCCATCAACTCGTTGCCAGCCCTGCCTACGTCGCTGCTACGACGCCACCGCGGCGACCGCAGGAGTTGCTGGATCATCGTATCCTGGCGTTCTCACACTGGCGGCCGGAAAACCACTGGGTGTTTACACACGTGAACGGGCAGGACAGGGAAAGCGTGACGTTCCTGCCCCATCTCGGCATCAACGACTTCGCCGGAGTGACCGCCGGCCTGCTGGCCGCCCAAGGGGTCGGCGACCTTCCGCCGATCGTGCAGCCCGAACTGATGCGGAATGGACGGCTCGTCGAGATCATGCCGGACTGGCATTTTCCGGTGTTCGATCTGTCGATCGTGCATCTCGGCTCGCGATCTCTGATGCGGCCGGTGCGCGTGTTTAAAGAGTTCACCTATCAGATGACGCCGACCTTGTTTCCGGACCTGCCGATCTAAGCCATGACTGGCTTACGTCGCGCGGTGCGACAAGGACGAAGGTGGCCGTTATCAGCTCGCCGAACAGCGCCGGTCGGACGCCCGGGTCGGCTGCCATGACGCCGATTGTCGCTGCGATCAGCAGCAAGACGGCCCAGTCAGGCCAAAGCGAGCACCATCGACAGCCGCCGAGGGTGTCCTGCGCCATTGAGGCGAAGATGCGCGACGAAGATGCCCCAGTTCACCAGGCCGGTCATGGCGGAGGCAGCAGGCAGCAGGGCGAACAGCCGGGTGGGTGTCAGGAGCTCGAGCAAGACCGCGAGTAAGACAAAGCAGGACGACATCGTCACGGGAGAACTCGGAGCGCCTTGCCGGATCCTCCAGCGGAGCCGAACCGGCGCCAGCCCTTCTTCCGCCAGCGAGGCCAAGATCCGGGTCGTGCCGTAGAGGCAAGAGTTGCCGGGACAGCACTGCGGACAGGAGCACGATCGCCATGACGGCGCGGCACCGGGCAGGCCGAAGTGCCCCTGGAACGCCACGAACGGGCTGCTCGCGACCGGTACGCCGCGCCACGGTATCACCACCAGCGACGCCAGCGTCACGCCGACATAGATCGTCGTGATCCGGAACAGCAGCCCTTTCGCCACCCGGGCCGGCTCGTCGGCATCCGCCGCCAGGCCGACAAGCTCGCTGCCGCCGAAGGCGAAGATCGCAACCGGAAGCGCAAACAGCTGCCATGCCAGCCATACGGGAAACGCCGCCGTCCCTCCGGAGATGGTCGATTCTCAGACCGGGCCCAGCCGGACCGATCGCGACAGCAGCCCGAGCGCCATCACGATCACACACGTGACGATTTTCAGCAGCGCCATCCAGAACTCAATCTCGCCGAAGCGACGCAACTGGAGACGGTTCGACAATGTCAACGGCAGGAGAGCAGGCAACCCGACGACCCAGGATGGGAAAGCCGGGAGCCACGCGGGAATGAGCGCGCCACCACCGGCAAGCTCGGCCATGCAGGTCAGGATCGCGCAAACCCAGTAGCTCCAGCCTACGACGAAAGCGCTGCGCCGGCCCAGGTTCAGCCGGGTGGTGCACACAAATGTGGCGCGGCCCCCGCCGCCAACGCCATTTCGACGAGAAAGCGCGCGACCACCGAGACGACGGCGCCTGCCAGCAGAAAGGCGACGATCATCGCCGTTCCAACAGTGTGGGTCCCCTGGCCAACGCCGAGGAACAGCCCGCCTTCAATGGTGCCGCCGATCGTCAGCTTCAGTCCGCTTCCGGCCGCCCGCGCCGCTCCGCCGGTTTTCACTACCGTCCGATTGCCTTCAGGTCAGGACGACGATCTTGCCGCCAGCCCTGTTCTCTTCCATGCAGCGATGCGCCTCGGCGATCTGCTCGAGGCGAAAGGTCCGGCCGATCTGTACGTGCAGATCGCCGGCCGCGATCTGCTGGGTCAGCTCGTCGAGTGGCGTCAGCATGAAATCCTCCCACCCGCCGTCATACGTCGTCAGGCAGACCGCGGTCGGAATGACATCCATCGGGCTGAAATCCGGCAGCACCCAGCTGTTCCCGACCATGCCGGTCATGCACACGATGCCGCGCGGCTTGGCACAACGCAGCGAGTCGGGCAGGGTGCTCGCGCCGACCAACTCGAGCACCTTGTCGGCGCCCCCGGAGCAGATCTCCTGCACTTGCTCCGCGATCGCGCCGCTGTCGATGAACACCTGGTCGACGCCGCTGCGTCGCAGCAATCCCTCATGCTCGGGCTTCCGCGTCGTCGACATGACCAGCACACCGTGCTTCTTGGCGATCGCCGCCGCCGCCAGCCCCACCGACGTGGTGCCGCCGCGGATGAGCAGCCGCTCGCCCTTTTCCAGCCGCAGCGACTTGAACAGCGAGCCCCAGGCCGTCTGCAGCATCTCCGGCACTGCGCCGAGGATCTCCCAGGGCAAGTCGGTCTGGATCGGCTGCACCTGCGAGGCCGGGACGAGCGTGTATTCGGCATAGCTGCCGTCGAACTGCCGTCCCATCCCACCCATGGCGGTGGCCACGGTTTCCCCGTTGGAGAACTCACTGCCAGGCGCCGCTTCGACGGTTCCAACCGCCTCGATGCCAAGAACCCGCGGGAACGGCACGTTGGGCGACAACCCCTGCCGCGTGAACAGCTCCGACCGATTGAGTCCGAACGCTCTGACCCGAATGAGCACCTCGCCAGCGGCCGGCACCGGTATCGGCACTTCCTCGATCTTCAGCACCTCCGACGGCCCCGCCTCGCGGATCACCGCCGCCCTCATCATCGTCATGAAGCTTCTCCTTGCAGGGTGGAACGCGCTCAAATGGCTGCGTGGATCGAGGCCAAAACGGTCGCGGCGATTTGGCAGGGCCGGTCACGAGCACGAAGCCAACGGCGGTCGGGCTCTGGTCGGGCGGGAACAAGTGTTGCACTTATCGGCCGCGGTGCCGGCGCCGACCAACTCGCTAATGGCGATCGAGCGTAGGTAGCCCCAGGTGGCGTTTGCCGGTCTGATTCGCAGCAGCACAATCCGGCGCTCCGGGCGCGTGCCCACCGGTTTGCCGCCACCGTCCCTGCGCAACCGCGGCCGACCACCATTGTGCCAACCGCGATACCCCGGCCGCGTGAGATGTCGGTTGATGGCTGCCGCATGGCTTCACCTTTGACACGCAAGAATTCAGATACGCCAAACGCCAACGCCGGGACCTGTCTCAGATTTCAGGTCAGGACCCGACTGATGCACACGGGGCAATTGTCGTTTGTCGGAACGATAACCTAACAGGGAATGGCGTTTAAGAGGCATTGCTGGGAAGCTCCTTCTCACTTGGCACAAATGGAGCCAGAGTCCCGCGTCGCGCTGGATCGTGACGACCGTCGCGATCGCGGTGTCGCAAATCTTGCGCGTGCCATGGAACACGAAGCGGGCGTTTCGTCGTCGAGAAGATAGCGCACGCCATCGTCTTCAATGACTTGGAATGGACGGCAAGGGTTCTAGCGGAGAACGGGCAATCGTTGCAGACCAAATGTCGCATTGCTCCTGTTCCGGAGTCCAGCTCGACGGCGGATGCTACCTGGCCGCGCCGAGCAGCAGTCCGATCGGAAATTGGGAAAGTCTTTTGCCATTAAGACCGCTACTGTGCGGGTCTAGGATCGCATAGGCCTGAACGATCTTTCGAGGGTCAAGAAAATGGCTGCATTCATATCAGGTGGCCCTATGCGCAGGTCTCCAGCCTGGTTCTCCCGATCGCCGCATGATGCGGCAATCGAGCGGTCACCACTCATGCCGCGTCCCGCAGCATGACGGCGGAGGCGCATACCGGCATCGAAAGCACGATGGCGGCCTACAACGCGGCGCTGAACGGCGGCGACACCGCCGCGGTGCTGCGCCTCTACACCGAAGACGGTGTGTTCATGGCGCCAAATAGCCCTTCCTTTGTGGGCAAGACCGCGGTCAGGATCGCCTATGAAAGGGTTTTTGCGGAGCTCAAGTTCGACGTCAAATTCGACATCGTGGAGATCGTGCAGATGGCGCCGAATTGGGCCCTAGTGAGGACCAACTCGGCAGGCACCACGCTGCACCATTCGACCGGAAAGACCACCTCCGAAGCCAACCAGGAACTCTTCGTGCTGGAGCAGGGTGGTGACAGCAAGTGGCGCCTCGCGCGCTACAGTTTCTCGCCAACAAGTCCGCCGAGTTCCTAGAACAGCGTTGGGCTGTTCTGTCTGGGAGGACGCGCATCAGAGGGAGCGAAGCTACGACCGCGCATCGGGAGGTTGCTTGCAGCTGGATCAACGAAGAACGGGTTGATTCCGGGAAACGTCAGGACAGCATCGACCCTGCGACCGGGACCATCATCGGCAGCTGCGCCCATGTCGGCGCTACGGAGCGCGTCTCGCTCTGGAGGCCGCACGCAGCGCTTTCCTCAACAGTCCGTGGGACGGACCGCTCGCCAAAGGCGCCTTCTAACGGCCGACCCTGCTGGAGGTGCGCGATTCTTACATGGCCATCGTCAGCGAGGAGGTGTTCGGACCGGTGCTGGTGATGCAGGCGTTTGACATGAGGCAGACGTGGTTCGGCTGGGAAACGACTCGCGCTATGGCCTGGCGGCGTCGATTTGGTCGAGCGGTGTCGGTCACCCCTTGCGGATCGCAAGACAGATCGAAGCCGGGACGATCTAGATCAACAACTGGGCGGTCCTTTATTCCGGGATCGAGGACCGTGGCTACAAGCAGAGCGGCCCTGGACGGAGAAACGGCGTCGCGGCAATTAATGACTGCATCACCTATCGTACCATTGTGCACGAGTCCATTGCGATACACTCGTGCTGTCCCAAGTGATCAAATCGCCAGATCTTCTCTTAGCAGGATCCATCTTCCCCCGGACATGTCATTGGCTAACGCCGCGCTGTTGCAGTTCGTAGACGTTGGAGAAAGTCGCGAAGGCGCTTGCCAAAGGCGTCCGGCGGCTCATTGCCCGCGCCGGGATCAACCGCGTGTTGGCGAGCCATCGCTCGCATTGCTCGGTCGACCGTTTGCTCAAGATCGGCCTCGAGACCGGGCACGTCGGCGACACATGCAGCGAGAGCGCTCTCGTCGAGGCGGAACACCCGCGCTGCGGTTACAGCGCGCGCCGTCGCACGCTGCGGCTGCCCCGTGATCAGAGCGACGGCCCCGATCGTCTCTCCTGGGCTAAGCCGGTAGCAGGTCGAGGGCGCGTCGGGCGGCCCGGTGATCATCTCGAGCGTGCCGGCGGCAATTACAAACAGCGCTTCCGGCTTGTCCCCTTCGCGGAAGATGAATTCTGCTGCCGCAAGATCGACTGGATCGAAGTGATGCGCAAGCAAGGTCCGATGGGTCTCTTCCATCGCACCGAACAGTGCGGAACGCGCAAGAAGATGCTCGATGCCGGCCGGATCTCGCACGCGGCCGTCCGCCGGCTCCGGCCAGGCAACGCCCGGAACGGCCGGTCGCATGCCGGCAAATTGGAGATGGCGATGCACGCGCAGGAGCAACGCCGATCGAACGCTACCCGCGCTGTCGCTATCGGGCACGGTAAAACTTAGTTTGAAGGTCGTCCGATCACCGCCGAGCGCCGTGCAGGTGACACCCGGCTCGAAGCCAGGTGCCAAGCCGGTCATCGCGCGCAACGCCGCGTCCAGCACCACCAGCGCATCTTCTGGGATCACGGTCGGGTCGAGACCCAACTCAATCGTCTCGATTGTCGGGAGGCTCGGCGCGCTTCGGTTGAGCAGGCGACCGCGAGCGACGATGCTGTTCGGAACCACGGCCACGTCGCGACCGACCAGAAGATGCGTCGACCGCCAGTTGATCTCGGTGACCGTGCCGGTGATGCTGTCGACCGTAAGCGTGTCACCCGGACTGTATGGTCGCTCGATCCCGACCGCGATCCCGGCGAACAGATCACCGAGCGTGCTCTGCAGCGCAAGGCCGAGTACGATTGCGAGTACGCCGGACGTGGCCAGCAGCCCCCGCACGGGCAGCGCGAACACGAAGGCGATAATCGATAGGATGGCGGCCACACCGATCGCACCGGAAATCAGGTCGGACAGAACGCGTGCCTCGCGCGACGGGCTCCCCGCCGCGACGACGCCGCGAGCGAGCAGGACAGCCAGGCGGGCTCCCAGCAGCCACCAGGCGATCGCAAGAAGCTGCTCGGAAAGACGGATTTCTCCGAACGGGCGCTGAAAGTCCGGCGCCAACGGTGAGCCGACGAGCCGCGCGAGGAGAAACGAAAGCGCTGCAAAGGCAGCCGCGTACAGGCTCAGTCGGGCGAAGAACGTATAGCGGATTGTCAGGGTCTTATGATCCGCACGATCAAAAACGCTCTGCCGATCGGTCTCGCCATAGCCGCTTCAATGGTGTCAGATCGTGACCTCGGCGCCGTCGGGATCGCTGTGGAACGTCCAATGTCCACCGCTTCGGAACGACGCGCCCGTTGCAAACGTGTCCTCCATAAACTGAAGGTAATGGCAGCGGCCGTCTCGCACGCGAGCGAGAACGGCGAACGGCGTGGTCACCGACTTGCCGAGGATTGTCGAGCGGTACGTAAAGCGGCCGAACACCGCTGCCGCCTCGTCGCTCTCGAGGGATGTCTCGACCTCGAAGCGTTCCACGCTCCAAAAACGGCCCACATCGACGAAGGTCCGCACGATGCTCTCCGGACCGTGCGACGTGCCGCACCAGGGCATTATCCGGTGCAGGTCGGGGTTGTCGTGGTTGAGGGAGACGTACACCACGTCTGGCGTCGTGAGGGTGGAGACATGGGCGATGTCGCGCGGGTTCGAGAGGATGGCGCGCAGCACGGCGCCTGGCTTTTCTGTCATCATGCGTTCTCCGGAGCTTGAACGGAAGCGGCAGCTCGACATCCGGGAGCGGTGGGAGCGGGACGAATCATGTGCCGAAAGGTGCCTGTCATGCTGCGGCCACCGCCTCTGTCACGACCTCGTCAAGGACGAGCGCATGAACGGCGCCCCCGATCTCTATCGGCGATATCCCGGTGCGCGTTCGCAGGCCGCCGGTGATCTCGATGCGACCGACACGACCTCCGGGCTTGATGCTGAGCCCGGTTGCCGGCAACGGCGTGAGCACGCCCTTCACGAGCGACTGACCGACGCCGCCGCGCGTCTCGATTCCTCGGCAAACGAGGAGACGGCCGAGCGGTTGGCTGATCTGGATGCCGACAGCGCCGTCGCCATGGGTCACGACACGGTCGAACTCCGCCGCGTGAACCACGCCGTCATAGACGTTGAAACCGCGCGCACCCTCGCCGAACGTCTCGATCGGCGCGCGCACCTCGAGCCGCCCGATCGTTCCGAAATTGACGAAGCCGACGCCGCTAGGTCCGAATGACGTGACCTTGCCTTCCACGCGCCAGATATCGACGATCCCCCAATTGTCCAGCACCATGTCGTTCTGGCCGTAGGTGGTCACCCCACCTTGAACGGTCACGACATCGACGATGCCGCCGGCAAGCACGAAAACGCCGCCTGCGATCCGATCAGGGGTGGCCGGCGCGATCCTCCCGTCGACGTGGATCGTGGCTGTCTCGAGGCGTGGCAGGATCACGCGTCCGCCGGTGGCACCAATCCCGCCGACGAAGACGCCGCTGCCGCGTGCCGGACGGCCAGGTCGGCCCACCGTGAGCCCGGTCAGCTCGGCGGTGATGACACTCATCGGATCGACGTGACGGTTCCAGAGCGCGAACACGCCGGGCACAACCTCGACACCGTAGCCGGATGGCCGCTCGTTCCAGCCCGAGGCGTCCGCGAACACGATGTCGACGTCGTGAGCCTCGACATGGCCGGCACGAACGCAACCCGCGGCCAGGAGGCGCACGCACCCGGTTACCCGGAGGCGTGACATCTCGAGGCAACCCAGCGTCTCTCCCGCGTCGACATCGTTGCTGATTGCGCAACGCTCGGCGTCCGTCTCGATAGTGAGGTCGACCAGCCGATGATCGGCGCTGAGCTTTAATCCGTCCTCGCCGGCGCGGAACCGCAGCGCCGCGTCGGGCGTCGTGCCGATCAACGCCTGGCCCGGTCGCAAAGCGAGCGACGACAGGCCGGTCAGATCACCACCGATAGCGATTTCGGGGACGTGATCGTTGATCGCTGTTGCTAGTGCCTCGGCGTTGTCGACGGCAAGCCGGGAGATCTCCGGCATAGTTAGGACTCTCCTCCTGCGGATTGCGCATCGATGCCACCCAATAGCGTTCCGCACTGACGCGGGACCAAGCGGTCATCGATGACGCAATACGACTTTGATGAAGTCGATGCCGTGATCGAGCCACGCGCTTCATTCAACGCCACGATTCGCACCAAATGCGCTTGATGCAGAAAGTCGCGATGCGTTCCCGGTCGACAGCTCATCGGCGTGGCATAGGCCGGCTTGCTCGCGGTCGGTAGTGACCACGCATGGGAAGGATCATCCCGCATCTGGAGAGTCCGGTGGGGCATAGAAGCACCGACTTCGCCGCCGCCGGTCACGGATAGAAGCCCGGCGGCGGACCTTCCCGCCTCATATAGCCGTTGTGGTTGAGCTCCATGCGCATCTTGTCGATCATTGCCGCCACGTTGTTCTTGGTCATCACATCGGCGCCGTTCAGCCTCTCGGTCCAGGTGCGTCCATCCGACGTCACGCGGCGGAGGACGCGCTGGGTCGCGAGGTTGGTGACCGCATTGAAGAAATTTTCCTCGGCGGCCCGATAGGCGCCGCGATACGGCCCGGTGCCGAGCTGACGCAGGAAGTATTGCAGCGGAACCTCCTCCATGGCCTGGCGGGAGAAAGTGAGCAGGTCGTGCGCGTATTCACGCCCTGCCAGCACGTCCGCACGCGTGCCGTAACGCGAGACGTGTCCGCAGATGATTGCATCGAAATCGTAGGCAAGAATCTGATCATGCGCCTGCATCCAGCCGCTTAGATTGTCCGAGGAGTCGCAGCCCTTGAACGCGACCCAGCCAGGCGCCACGATGTCGATTGCTGCCAACACCTTCTGCTTCGGCGCGAACACGAAGATGTTGCCTTCGCAGTGGTTCTGACCCTTGTAGGACATCTCGATCCGAACGCCGTTTACGTCCAGGCTAGCCTCCGTTGTGAACGTCTCCGTCGGGACGAGGCGATCCTCATCGGGAAAACGCTCGAGAAGCTCGCGGGTCTTCGCATGCCCGTAGCGCTTGACCCGGTCTCCGTAGACGCGGGCCGCGCCCACATGATCGGCATGCCAGTGGCTGTAGATCATGTGCGTGACCGGCTCGTCCGTCACGCTCCCGATCGCGTCCAGCAGCCGCTCGCCGATGCCGCAGGGCGCGTCCAACGCCACGACCCCGTTGCCTGTGCAGACGAACATGCAGTCATACCAGCCCGAGGTCAGCCAGTAGGCTCCGTCGCGGATCTCCTCGGCGTGCCAACCCTTCTCGATCGTGTCGGGGAGGAACAGCGCACCGTAGGATTCCTCGGGCGGCGGCGCGTAGTCGTCGTTCTTCTGGATCGGCAATCCCGCGGCGCCGAGGCTGTCGACGTACCAGGACGGCAGGCATCCGCAACCGTCGTGGTGCTCATGAGTCGACGTATCGGAAGGCGCTTCGTCTGCCATGGCACCGCTTTCGCTTCCTGTGATCACAGTCGTTCATTGTCGAGACGCTCATCCGGAACGATACAACCCGCCGCCCGCAAGCGGACCTCACGCTTATCGAAGAAGCGCGCATCCACATGTTGGCGCGTTGCCGAGATTGGCTGAACGACATGCGCCCGTCACCGCCCAAATATGAGAAAGACTATTCCACCCGGATCTTCTGGCGGAGTTGGGTCTCGACAGCTACAGGAACGTCGGTCGTTCGCAACAACTGAGGATATGTGCATGAGCGGTTCGGGAAATGCAGCCGGCAGCACACGCCGCTCCGTCCTCGGCCTCCTCGGAACCGCGACCACTGGCGCCGCGCTGGTGGAAGCGGCGCGCGCATCGTCGCGAGACGCCGGCTCGACCAAGCCCTTGCAGGCGGGCGTGTCCGGACCGCTTCGTTCCGCTGGCGCCATGACGTTCGCGCCTGACGGAACGCTCTTTGTCGGCGACATCGCCGGAGCGGCGGTCCACGCATTTGCCCTCCAACCCTCAGACTTTGCGTCACAGACCAGCGTGATCCTTGGCAACTTTGATAATTTCGAAGGGCGTGACCTTGTCCGAGGTCTCGACCAGAAGCTTGCCGGCCTGCTCGGAACAACGCCCGACAAGGTCGTCATCAACGACATGGTCGTGCACGAGCCGTCGCAGCAGATCTTCCTGTCGGTTGAACGCGGCCGCAGCGTCGGCGCCTTGCCGGCCATCATCAAGATTGATCAGGGCAACCTCGTGATCTGCGATCTCAGCCGGGTGCCGCACACGAGCGTGTCGATCCCGAGTCTGCCTGATCCCAAAGCGATGCTGGAGTTCGAGCCGCAGCGCACCTTTGCGATCACCGACATAAAGTATTTCAACGGAGAGGTGTTCGTCACCGGCGTCTCGAACCAGCGCTTTGCCTCGACCCTCCATCGCATTCCTTACCCGTTCAGCTCTGCCATGAAGACATGCACCGTAGAGATCTGGCACCCCGTACATGGAGAGTGGGAGACGCGCGCGCCGATCATCCGCCAGGTGATCAAGGAGCTTCAGGGCCAAACGTACCTCTTCGCCGTTTACGGTTGCACACCCCTTGTCCGCTTCCCGCTCGCATCGTTGACGGACGGGGCGCATGTGCGCGGGGACGTGATCGGACAGCTCGGCTACGGCTCCAATCCGCTCGACATGGTGACCTTCCACGATCCTTTCGACGCCAGGGAGTATCTGCTCGTCACCATCGACGTGCGGAGCGCCGCGCGCATCGCCGTTGTGGATCTGGCGACCGCACCTCCCGAGCCCACGGGGGTGCCAATTGATTTCGGTCCGAGTGGCCTCGGCCGTACGCAGGGTCTGTTGCCGCTCATTGCCGACCACTTCGCGATCCTGAATGGGAAGTGGGCGGTTGAGATCCATCGCCACCAGAAGACCGGTTACCGTCTCGATGTCAGCACGCTGGCTCTTCCTTACGTCTTCGAACGAAGGGATGGCATGGCGGAGATGAACTGGCCCAACGGTCCGGATCCGTTCGGCTACCGCAAACATCGCGGCGAGATCTCGCGAGGGGCTTGAAAGGGCTTTGTCAGGAATACTGTTGCAGACTCATCTGACCCTCGAAACCGAGCAGGACGAGGCCGGCCAGTCCAGCGTCGTCCTCCGCCGGCTTGGTGGCGAGATGATGGCTCGGGTGCTTGTTGTCCGAGACGCGGGCGACTCGATGGACGAGATCCTGAGAGTGACAGTCGGGCGGTCGGGGTCTCGGCAGGACCTTCCGGCTACGCACGTGGCGGGATACCACGAGCTGCTGGAGGACGGTATCCGCTTCGAGCCCGTCTTCCCCTTCGAGCGGAAGCTCCGCTACCTTGCGACGTTCGACGTCACTCGACTTCTTGCATCCGCCGTGAGCGTCTGTCAGACGCTGGAGTTCTCCCTACCGCACGACGATTGCTCCGAACCGGCAGAGGTGAGCGCGATCTATCCTTCGGCCGATTGCGTGCCCGAGAACATTCTTCGTTTCTACGTGACGTTCGCGAACGCCATGGAACGCGGCCATGCCAAGAGCGAAATCCTGATTCTTGGTCCAGACGGAGCTCCGGCCGTGGACGTGCTCTACCGCGCACCTGTCGAACTCTGGGACAAAGCCGGCCGTACCTTGACCGTTCTGCTCGACCCGGGACGCCTCAAGCGCGGCGTCGGGCCTAATCGCACGCTGGGACCTCCCCTCGTTGCCGGCCAGTTCTACGCCTTGGTGGTTGGCGCCGGCATGACCAACGTCTTCGGACGCAAGCTTGGTCAGGCGGTGACCAAGCGCTTCCACGTCACTGAAGCGGTTCGGACGTCTGTCTCTTTGAGTGATTGGAAGTTGAAAGTGTCACGCGCGCGGAGCTTGGATCCTCTGGTACTCAGTTTGCCGACCGCTCTAGACTGGGCGGCCCTTTTCAGCGCTCTGACCGTCGCCTGCCGCCGCGGAGATCGCGTCTCAGGGCGGATTGCAGTCGAGCAAGCGGAACAGCGATGGCGGTTCGTGCCCGACGAGCCGTGGAAGGTCGGCGCATATGACATCCACGTCGATCCGTTTCTCGAGGATACGTGTGGCAACAATCTCATCGCGCCGTTCGATCGTGTAATTCGTAACGGTCCGGCTTCCGACTACGGCGCTCCGGCCGCATCGATGTCTTTCGA
>CAXUBM010000032.1:0-5938 GCA_964249235.1 uncultured Acetobacteraceae bacterium
GAGAGCCTGCCCTCGAAGCCAGGGTCGACCCAGAGGGCGGGGAAGAGAATGCCGACATCATGGAAGCGGTCGGCGTCGACGAGGCCGGTCAGCGTCCGGAAGGGAAGGTCGGGGCGGTTGACCGGGTGGGTTGCGAAAAGGGACCAGCCGGGTTCGAGCTCGACGGTCCAGAAGCTGTTGAACTTGATCGCGACCTGTCCGGGCTGGAGGAAGGGCGAGCCTTCAAGCTGTGCCGGGGCGTGAAAGGCGATCGGCGCACGCGGGTGCGAGCGGGCGGCGAGCTTGGGGATCGGCCAGTCCCAGGAGAGGCGGCCGGCCTCGACATGGACGTCGCAGGCGAGCGGCACGACGAAGCCGTGGGCCATGGCGTCGATGAAGGGCGGGCAGTTCTTGACGGTGCGGACAGCGGCGTCGTGAAGTTCGGAGGCGCTGGCGCGCGGCATACGGCGCAGCCAGTCGGGGAGCGCCTCGCGCGCGGGCGCTGGGCGGGGAAGGAGATCGGCCAGCGCCGGGTCGCATCGGAAGGTGACGCGCATCAGCGTGAGGCTCCGCCCCGAACCCCGCTGGGGGCTCACCCCCAGACCCCGGGGTCCGGGGGCGGAGCCCTGCCTTCAGGTCTTCTTTGACACGGGGTTGTTCCAGCTCTTGATCAGCTCGTCGTAGTTGACGGTCTGCCCGGGCGGCTTCTCGTTGGCGAGCTTGCGCTGCGGGGCGAGATTGCCGTCCTTCTTGGCTTGGTCGTACCAGTAGTCGGCGGACTTGACCGGATTCATCACCGGTCCGAGATCGCCCTGCACGCCCGAGCGCTGGATGCGCGCCATGATCGCGTCCTGGTCGCGCGCAAGGCCGTCCATCGCCTGCTGCGGCGTCGCCTGTCCGGAGATCGCATTGGACACGTTCTGCCACCAGACCTGCGCCATCTTGCCGTAGTCGGGGACGTTGACGCCGGTCGGGGTCCACTCCTTGACCGCCGGCGAGCGATAGAATTCGACGAGGCCGCCGAGCTTATGCGCGACCTTCGTCACGGGGTCCGACATGATGTCGCTGGTCCGGATGATGTGGTTCGACACCAGGAACTTCTTGAGCGTGGTCACCTTCGAGGTGGTGAACTGGGCGTAGAGCCAGCCCGCCTTGACGCGCTCGAGCGGCGCGTATTTCAGCATCGTCCAGCAGCCGCAGTCCTGGTAGCCGAGCTTCATGCCCTCCTTCCAGTAGGGGCCATGAGGCGACGGCGCCATTCGCCATTTCGGGGTGCCATCCGAGTTCATCACCGAAAGCTTCGGATCGGACAGGGCTGCGGTGAAGGCGCTGTACCAGAAGATCTGCTGGGCGATGTGGCCCTGGCCGGGAACGGGACCCGCCTCGAGGAAGTCCATCCCGGCGGCCTCGGGCGGCGCATATTTCTTCAGCCACTCGACGTATTTTCGGCAGGCGTATTCGGCGGCGGGACCGTTCGCGTCGCCGCCACGGGTGATCGACGAGCCGCGCGGGCGACTATCCGTCATCCGGATGCCCCACTCATCGTCCGGTCGGCCGTTCGGCAGACCGCGGTCGCCGGCGCCCGCCATTGACAGCCAGGCGTCGGTGAATCGCCAACCGAGCGACGGGTCCTTCTTGCCGTAATCCATGTGGCCGTAGACGCGCTCGCCATCGATGGTCTTGACGTCGTTGGTGAAGAAATCGGCGATGTCTTCGTAGGCCGACCAGTTGACCGGCACACCCAATTCGTAGCCGAACTTCTGCTTGAACTGCGTCTTGAGCTCGGGCCGCTGGAACCAGTCGTAACGGAACCAGTAGAGATTGGCGAACTGCTGGTCGGGGAGCTGGTAGAGCTTGCCGTCGGTAAAGGTGCCGAACGACAGACCCATGAAGTCCGGCAGGTCGAGGCGTGGACTGGTGATGTCCTTGGCGTCGTTGGCCATGAAGTCGGTCAGCGAGCCGCCGACAATATCGTGGTAGCGCGGATGGGTGCCGATGAAGTCGCTGTCATTCATCCAGAAATCGTAGATCGGCCGGCCGGACTGCATCTCGACCTCGATCTTGTCGACCAGCAGTCCCTCGTCCATCAGGTTGTGGTTGACCTTGATGCCGGTGATCTCGGCGAACGCCTTGGTCAGCACCTTCGACTCGTAGTCGTGGACCTTGAGGATTTCGGAAACGGTGTTCAGCTCCATGCCCTTGTAGGGCTTGGCGGCGCTGATGAACCATTCGAGCTCCGCCATCTGCTCGTCCTTGCTGAGCGTGGAGGGCTGGAATTCGTTGTCGACCCACTTCTTCGCCGCGTCGACCTGCTGGCCGTGCGATATGCCCGGGCGGATGAGGATCCCCGCCCCGACGGCGGCGGCTCCCTTGATGACGTCACGACGTTTCATGGTCTTGGTCTCCCTTCTCGTTGTTGTCAGGCGTAGCGGAACATTGCCGCTCCGAAAAGGACGGAGACGGCCAGCGGATACCACAGGACGTTGCCGCCCAGCCGTATCCAGAGGACGAAGATGTAGGCGCTGCCGACCAGGCTGACGAAGAAACGGTCGCCGCGCGTGGTCGCGAACCGCAGGATGCCGCGACGCGGCGTCTCCGGACGCCGGATCGCGAGCAGCGTGAGGATCACGAGGCTGCAGGCGATCGAGCCGAAGAAGATTGCCGTCTGCCAGGTCCATGCCATCCAGCCGAGATTCATGGCAGCCTCACACGCGGCCCAGGGCGAAGCCCTTGGCGATGTTGTTGCGGACGAACCAGATGACGATCGCGCCCGGTATCATGGTCAGCACGCCGGCGGCGGCGAGCAGTCCCCAGTCGGCGCCGGCCGCCGTGTAGGCCTGCGTCATCACCGACACGATCGGCTCGGCGTTGTTGGCCGTAAGCGTGCTGGCCAGCAGCTGTTCGACCCAGGAGAACATGAAGCAGAAGAAGGCGGCGACGCCGATGCCGTTGCCGATCAGCGGGATGAAGATGCGCACGAAGAAACGCGCAAAGCCGTAGCCGTCCAGCGCGGCGGTCTCGTCGATCTCGCGCGGGATGCCGGAGATGAAGCCCTCCAGGATCCAGACCGCGAGCGGCACGTTGAAAAGGCAGTGGGCGAGTGCCACCGCCCAGACGGTGTCGAACAGCCCGATCGACGAATAGAGGTTGAAGAACGGCAGGGCGAAGATCGCCGGCGGCGCCATCAGGTTCGACAGCAGCCAGAAGAAGACATGCTTGTCGCCCACGAAACGGTAGCGGCTGAAGGCGTAGGCGGCGGGGAGTGCCACGGTAATCGAGATCACGGTGTTGATGGCGACGTAGCTGATCGAATGCAGGAAGCCGCGCGACCAGACCGGATCGTCGAAAATGTGCCGGTAGTGCGAGAGGGTCGGGGCGTGCGGATAGAGGGTCAGCCCGGCATTGATCTCGAAGTTGCTCTTCAGGCTCATGTTGAGCAGCCAGTAGATCGGCAGCATGAGCAGCACGAGATAGGCGATCATGCCGGCCGGACGGCCCCATCCGGTCTTCATGGTCCGCACCTCATGCGTCCGTCCTCGCGTCGACATGGGTGGTGTAGGTGAAGAAGATCCAGCAGACGGTCAGCGTGATCAGGTCGTAGGTCAGCGACATCGCCGCCGCGTTGCCGAGGTCGACCTGGCCGAGGGCGAGCTTGACCAGGTCTACCGACAGGAAGCTGGTCGCCTCGCCGGGGCCGCCGCCGGTGACGATGAACGGCTCGGTATAGATCAGGAAGCTCTGGATGAAACGAAGCAGGACGGCGATGATCAGGACCTTGCGCAGCTTGGGCAATTCGATCTTGACGAACACGGACCAACGGCTGGCGCCGTCGATGCGGGCCGCCTGGTAGTAGGCGTCGGGGATCGCCTTCAGCCCGGCATAGCAGAGCAGTGCCACCATCGAGGTCCAGTGCCAGACATCCATGATCACGATCGTGGCCCAGGCCGAGGTCGGATCCTGGGTGTCGTTGTAGCGGATGCCGATGCCGTTGAGGACCGCGCCGAACAGGCCGATGTCCTGGCGGGCGAAGATCAGCCAGATGGTGCCGACGACGTTGTAGGGGATCAGCAGGGGCAGGGCGAGCAGGACGAGGGTGGCGCCCACCTTCCAGCCGTGGCGGGGGATGCAGAGCGAGACGGCGATGCCGAGCGGCACCTCGATGGCGAGGATGACGAAGGAGAAGATGAAGTTGCGCACGACGGCGCCGGCGAAGCGGGCGCCGATGTCGGTGCTGGGGTCGAGCAGGCCTTGGAACCAGGCGGCTCCGTTCCAGAAGAAGTTGTTCTGGCCCATCGAATCCTGGACCGAGTAGTTCACCACCGTCATCAGCGGGACGAGCGAGGAGAACAGGACCAGGGCGAGGACGGGCAGGATGAAGAACCAGCCCCGGTTGTCGAGCGGCTTGTCGTTCATGCGGCCAGGCCCCTGCCGTCGACACCTTCGACGCGCTGGTCGTCGACATAGACGTGGATGTGGGCGGGGCTGAGGAGGAGACGCGCCTCGTCGCCCTCGATGCTGGTGCCGTCCGGAACCGTCGCGACGAGGTCGTGCGCGCCGAGGCTGACATGGGCGAGGCGGATGCGGCCGAGGTCGTCGACGCGGCGGACGCGGACCGGCAGGCCGTGCTGGCTGTCGAGGCGGGCGAAGTCGGGGCGTATGCCGACCTGCACGCGACGGCCGTGCGGCGGCACCTGGTAGGCGCTGGCCAGCGCGAGCGCGTGGCCGCCGACCATGGCGGACGAGCCGGAGACGTCGGCGTCGAGGAAGTTCATGCCGGGCGAGCCGATGAAGTAGCCGACGAAGCGGTGGGCGGGGCGCTCGAACAGGTCGGACGGGGTGCCGATCTGCACGGCCTGGCCGTCGTTCATGACCACGACCTGGTCGGCGAAGGTGAGCGCCTCGACCTGGTCGTGGGTGACGTAGATCATCAGCTTGTCGAGCGCGCGGTGGACTTCCTTGAGCTTGGAGCGCAGGTCCCATTTCAGCGCGGGGTCGATGACGGTCAGCGGTTCGTCGAAGAGCACGGCGACGACGTCCTGGCGGACGAGGCCGCGGCCGAGCGAGATCTTCTGCTTGGCGTCGGCGGTCAGGCCGCGGGCGCGCTTGTGGAGCACCGGGCCGAGGTCGAGCATGGCGGCGATCTCGGCCACGCGAGCGTCGATCTCGCGCTTGGGCAGGCGGCGGTTGCGCAGCGGATAGGCGAGGTTCTCGCCCACCGTCATCGTGTCGTAGATGACGGGAAACTGGAACACCTGGGCGATGTTGCGCTGCTCGGTGGGCAGGCGGGTGACGTCGCGGTCGTCGAAGAGCAGGCGGCCGTCCGATGGCGTGACCAGTCCCGAGATGATGTTGAGCAGCGTGGTCTTGCCGCAGCCGGACGGGCCGAGCAGGGCGTAGGACGTGCCCTGTTGCCAGACATGGTGCATGGGCTTGAGCGCGTAGCGCTTCGCGCCGCGGCCGTTGTTGCCGTAGGCGTGGCCGATGCCGTCGAGGGTGATCTGTGTCATCAGGCGGAGACCGGGACGGGAGCGGCGGCGGCGACGCGGACGCGCTGGCCGGCATCGGTGAAGACGAAGACGCCGTCGGTGACGACCTGAACGGTGGCGGCGACGCCCGGTGCCCAGTCGTGCACGCCGTGAGCGAGGCAGACGAAGCGGTTGGCGCCCACGGCGACGTGGATGAAGCTCTCGTTGCCGGAAAGCTGGGTTGCGATCACCGTGCCGTCGAAGCGCATCGACGCGCCGGCGTGGTTGGCGCCGAGGCGCGCGTGTTCGACGCGGAAGGCGAGCACGTAGTCGCCGTCGGGCAGGGCGGCGCCGAACGGGGTGTCGAGGCGCAGGCCGTCGGCGGCGGCGAGACGGCCGGCGGCGTGGCGGACGCGCAGCTCGTTGAGCGGCGGGTCGGAGAAGACGCGGGCGGCATCGAGGTTGGCGGGGTCGCGGTAGACGGCGGCGGTCGG
>CAXUBM010000032.1:5948-12490 GCA_964249235.1 uncultured Acetobacteraceae bacterium
GCCCGAACTGGGTGACGCGGCCCTCGGCCAGCGTCGCGGTCCGGCCGCGCAGCAGCAGGGCCTCGGACGGTTCCGTGGTGGCGTAGACGATGATGGCGCCCGCCGCCGAGAAGATGCGCGGCAGTTCCTCGCGCAGTTCCTCGCGCAGCTTGTAGTCCAGATTGGCGAGCGGCTCGTCGAGAAGCACCAGCTCGGCGCGCTTGACGAGCGCGCGGGCGATGGCGGTGCGCTGCTGCTGGCCGCCGGAGAGCTGGGCCGGCAGGCGCTCGAGGAGCGCCTCGAGGCGAAGCACGCGGGCGGCGTCGCGCACGCGCGCGTCGATCTCGGCCTTGGCCACCTTGGCGACGCGCAGGGGCGAGGCGATGTTCTCGTAGACGGTCAGCGACGGGTAGTTGACGAACTGCTGGTAGACCATCGCGACCGAGCGCTTGCGCACGGGAATGCGTACGGTGTCGTGGCCGTCGAGCAGGATGCGGCCGGTGGTGGGGCGCTCGAGGCCGGCCATCAGGCGCATGAGCGTGGTCTTGCCTGCCAGCGTCGGGCCGAGCAGGACGTTGATCGAGCCGCGGTCGAGTTCGAGCGTGACGTCGCCGATGATCGGGTCGGCGCCGGCCTGCAGGCCGAGCCGGTCGAGAAGGAGGCTCACGCGGCGAGTTCCGGGGCGGCGAGGCGATCGAGCGCCTCGCCCACGGCGCGCTGCTGCTCGGCGTCGAGGCGCAGTCCGAGCTTGCTGCGGCGCCAGAGCGCGTCCTCGGCGGTGCGCACCCATTCGTGGCGAACGAGGTAGCGGAGTTCGGCCTGCGTCAGCCCGGCGCCGTAATCCTGGCCGAGGTCGGCGAGACCGCGGGCCTCGCCGAGGATCAGGCGGGCGCGGGTGCCGTAGGCGCGCAGGAGGCGGCGGGCCATGGGCTTGGGCAGGAACGGGTGCGAGGCGATCAGGCGCGCGACCTCCCCGTCGAAATCCTGCATCGGGAAGTCGCCGCCGGGCAGCGCCTCGCGGCCGGTCCAGCCGGCGGGCCGCCCGTCGGGCTTGGGCAGATGCGGGGCGAGCTGCTTGAGCGCCGCGTCGGCGAGCTTGCGAAAGGTCGTGATCTTACCGCCGAAGATCGACATCAGCGGGGCGGCGCCGTCGGGCGCGTCGAGGGTCAGCACGTAGTCGCGCGTCGCGGCCTGGGCGGCGCCGCTGCCGTCGTCGTGCAGCGGGCGGACGCCCGAATAGGTCCAGACGACCATGTCGGGGGTGACGGGGCGCTTGAGATAGGCGCTGGTCGAGCGGCAGAGATAGTCGATCTCCTCGGCCGACGCCTTCGCCTGCGCCGGATCGCCCTTGTAGTCGAGATCCGTGGTTCCGATCAGGGTGAAGTCGGTCTCGTAGGGAATGACGAAGAAGATCCGCTTGTCTTCGTTCTGGAAGATGTAGCAGCCATTGTGGTCGTAGAGGCGCGGAACGACGATGTGGCTGCCCTGCACGAGGCGGACGCTGCTCTCGGCGTTGCTGCGCACGACGTGGCGGCCGACCTCGCCGACCCAGGGGCCGGCGGCGTTGACGAGCGCGCGGGCGCGGATGCGCCGCGTCTCTCCCGTTTCCTCGTCGGTGGTGATGACGTCCCAGTGCCCGCCCGTGCGTTCGGCGGAGACGCAGGCGGTGCGCGGCGCGACGGTGGCGCCGTTCTCGGCGGCCGACACGGCGTTCAGCACGACCAGCCGGGAGTCCTCGACCCAGCAGTCGGAGTATTCGAAGCCGCGCCTGAATTCCGGTTTCAGAGGCTCGCCGATCGGGTCCCGGTCGAGGCGGACGGTGCGGGTGGGTGGCAGCGCCTTGCGCCCGCCGATATTGTCGTAGAGCAGCAGGCCGAGGCGCAGCAGCCAGGCCGGGCGCAGCTTGCGGTGGAACGGCAGCAGGAAGCGCAGCGGCCAGACGATGTGCGGCGCGATGCGCCACAGCACCTCGCGTTCGGTCAGCGCCTCGCGCACCAGCCGGAACTCGTAGTATTCGAGATAGCGGAGCCCGCCATGGATGAGCTTGGTCGAGGCGCTGGAGGTTCCGGAGCCCAGGTCGCGCTTTTCGCACAGGTACACGCGCCAGCCGCGCCCGGCCGCATCGCGGGCAATCCCGCAGCCATTCACGCCGCCGCCGATGATGGCCAGGTCGTAGAGGTCAGGCGAGGTCTCGACGTCCAAGAACGGCAGGCTCCCGGTCGGCGCCTGTCCCGGCGCTTTCGTTTTCCATCTACGCACGAACCAAAGGAACTTTCAAGCGAGCAAGCGTGACGCCGGTCCGGCGCCGCGGGCCGCAGCGGGGCCTTGGGGCAGAGCCCCGGCTTCAGGTGTCGATCTCCTCGGCGCCGCCCGTCTCGACCGTCTCCACGTCGTGAAGCTCGCAGAGTGCGGCGATGTGCGGCAGCAGCCGGTCCGTCACCAGGACGTCGACGTCGGCGAGGCTGGCGATGCGCACCGGCGCGCGGCGGGCGAATTTGCTGCCGTCGGCGACCAGCATGACGCGGCGCGCGTTCTCGATGATGGCGCGCGAGACCTGGACCTCGCGCACGTCGTAGTCGAGCAGCGCGCCGGTCTCGTCGATGGCGGACGTGCCGATCACCGCGAGGTCGACGCTGAAATGACCGATCAGCTCGACCGCCATGTGGCCGACGATGCCGCCGTCGCTCGGGCGGATGTTGCCGCCGGCGATGACGACCTCGATCGAGCGGTTCCGGTAAAGCTCGATGGCGACGTTGATGTTGTTGGTGACCACGAGCAGGCCGTGCCTGCCGGCCAGCGCGCGGGCGACCTCCTCGGTGGTGGTGCCGAGATTGATGAACAGCGAGGAGTTCTCCGGCACCAGGGCGGCGGCGGCCTGGCCGATGGCGCGCTTCTGGTCGCCGGCGACGAGCTTGCGCGCCTCGTAGGCGAGGTTCTCGACCGAGGAGCTGATCATGGCACCGCCATGCACGCGGGTCAGCACGCGGCTGTCGCAGAGCTCGTTGAGGTCGCGGCGTATGGTCTGCGGGGTGACGGCGAAGCGCGAGGCGAGGTCGTCGACGTTGATGCGGCCGAGCTCGCGGGCCAGGGCGACGATCTCGGCCTGGCGGCGGGCGCTGGTGCGCGCGCCGAGCTCGATGCCGCTCACAGGCCGAAATTGAAGGCGAGCGAGATGCGCAGGCGGTCGCCGCGATAGGGGCGGACCTGGTGCATCAGCCAGGACGGAAACAGGAACAGCAGGCCCGGGCGGGGGCGGATGGTCTCGGCGCTGCCGGCCGAGGCGTGCTCCTCGCCGGCGACGCGCAGCGCGGGCGCGTACATGCCGGGGCCGGGGCCCCTCGGGTCGAGCATCTCGAACTCGCCGCCGAGGTTCGGGTCGGAGGCGCAGCCGCCGTCGTCGACATAGTAGGTGCCGGACCAGAAGGCGCCGGGGTGGTAGTGGCAGATGTTGCCGTCGCCGGGGCCGTTGACGTTGGCCCAGGCCTGCATGATCCAGGCGGGCGCGGCGCGCTGGCCCTGGCGGTCCACGGTGAGCTGGTTGGCGAGCTGCCTGGCGATGGTCAGGATCTCGGTGGCGGCCTCGCCGCCCCAGCCCTCGATCTGGCGGTCGGAGTGCCAGCCGCCGGCGTTCGAGGCCTGGACGCCGGGTTGGTTGTCGCGGCGGGCGAGGATGGTGGCGCGCAGGGATTGGTTGCGGCGCTCCGCGTCGGGGAGCTGGACGGCGGCGACGGGCGTCGCGAATAGGCCGCGCAGATTGACGTCCAGCCTTGCCATCGGGGCCTCCCTCGGGTGACGAGTCTAGCTTATTGGGGGCGCTGCCCCAAACCCCGCCAGGGTGCGATCCTGGACCGCCATCGGTTTGGTGGGCGGGACGCCGGGTGGTAGCGTCGCGCCATGAGGGTGGCGTTGTTCGTGCCTTGTTTCGTCGACGCGTTCTATCCGGAGGTGGGACTGGCGACGCTGTCGCTGCTCGAGAAGCTGGGCTGCGAGGTCGACTACCCGTATGACCAGACGTGCTGCGGGCAGCCGATGGGCAATGCCGGGTTTCGCGACGAGGCGGCGCCGGTGGAGGCGCTGTTCGCGCGCAACTTCGCCGGTTTCGACGCCATCGTCTGCCCGTCCGCGAGCTGCGTGCACCACGTGCGCAGCAAGTCGGGCATCGATCCGGCGATCGGGGCGCGGACCTACGAGCTGGTCGAGTTCCTGCACGACGTGGCCGGCGCCGACGCGTTGCCGCCGTCGGCCTTCGCGCATCGGGTCACGCTGCACAACAGCTGCACGGCGCTGCGCGGCATCGGCCACGAGCCGGCGCCGGAGCTGGTGGTGCCGTTCTTCTCCAAGCCGCGGGCGCTGCTGGCGCGGGTCGAGGGGCTCGAGATCGTCGAAACCGAGCGCGCCGACGAGTGCTGCGGGTTTGGAGGCACGTTCTCGGTGTCGGAGGAGGCGGTGTCGGCGCGGATGGGGCTCGACAAGGTCTCGCGTCAGGCGGCGAGCGGCGCCGAATACGTCGTCTCGGCGGACATGTCGTGCCTGATGCACCAGGCGGGATGTGCGGCACGCGCCGGGGTGGGAATGCGCTACGTCCATATCGCGCAGGTGTTGGACGCCCAGGTCGCCGACCAATGAGGCGGATCAGGCCCGACCACGCCGAGGGGCGGTCGCGAGCCATCGAGCCAGACGCGCCGGCGCCGGAGGCGCAGCCGCGCGGGGCGTTGCGGCGGCCGGGCAGGCCGGTCGACCATGCGGAGGCGGCGCGGCGCTTCCTGGCGGCACCCGCGCATCTGACGTTTCACGACAAGCGGCTGTGGGACCTGCGGGAGAAGCGTGATCGCGAGGCACGCGCGATCCCGCAGTGGGAGGCGCTGCGGGAGCAGGCCTCGGCGATCAAGGAGCACGCGCTGTCGAACCTGGCGCACTACCTCGAGATGTTCGAGAGCCATGCGCGGGCGCGCGGGATCGTCGTGCACTGGGCCGAGGACGCGGCGGCGCACAACCGGATCGTCTCGTCGTTGCTGCGGGCGGCCGGCGCGACGCGGCTGGTCAAGAGCAAGTCGATGCTGACCGAGGAGTGCGGGCTTCGCGACCATCTCGCGCGCGAGGGCGTCGAGGTGGTGGAAACCGACCTGGGCGAGCGGATCCAGCAGCTCGACGGCGAGGATCCGAGCCACGTGGTGGTGCCGGCGGTGCACAAGCTGCGCTCGGATGTGGCGGCGGTGTTCGCGCGCACGCTGGGCTCGGATCCGGCCAACGACGATCCGGCCTACCTGGCCGAGCGGCAGCGCCTGTCGAACCGGCCGCTGATCCTGGACGCCGCCGTCGGGATGACGGGGGCGAACTTCCTGGTCGCCGAGACGGGCGGGGTGGTGGTCTGCACCAACGAGGGCAACGCCGATCTCTGCATGACGGTGCCGCGCGTGCACCTCGTGTCGGCGGGGATCGAGAAGGTGATCCCGCGGGTGGCGGATCTGGGCGTGTTCATCCGGCTGCTGTCACGCTCGGCGCTTGGATCGCCGATCACCCAGTATACGACGCACGTGGCGGGGCCGCGGCCGGGCGGCGAGATGCACGTCGTTCTCGTCGACAACGGGCGGTCGGCGCGGCTGGCGTCGGATGAGTTCTGGACGTCGCTGAAATGCATACGCTGCGGGGCGTGCATGAACACGTGTCCGGTGTACCGGCGCTCCGGCGGGCTGTCGTACGGGGCGACGTATGCGGGACCGATCGGGCTGATCGTGGATCCGACCATCGACCGGCACCGCTACAGCGCGCTGCCGCTCGCCTCGACGCTGAACGGCAGCTGCACCGCGGTGTGCCCGGTGAAGATCGATATCCACGGCCAGATCCTGGGCTGGCGGCGGGTGATGGCGGCGACCGGCGAGACGTCGGCCGCCAAGCGGGCGGCGATGGCGGCGGCGGCCTCGCTGCTGTCGCGGCCGGCGGTGTGGCGGACGTCGGTCGCGGCGGCGCACGCGACGCTGCCGCACATGCCGCGCTTCACGGTCTACAACAGGCTGAATGTGTGGGGGCGCGGACGGGAGTTGCCGGCCGTGCCGGAGCAGAGCTTTCACGCGTGGTGGCGTAGGAACAGGCGAGTGGGTGGAACGTGAGGACTTCCTGCTTCAAATAGGGACCTCTCGATTCAGAACGCACGCCGGTACAGGTGCCACGTCGCGTGGCCGAGGATCGGCAGCACCACGGCCAGGCCGATGAAGACCGGGATCGAGCCGAGCAGCAGCAGCGCAGCGACGATCAGGCCCCAGAGCGCCATCGTCAGCTTGTTGCGGGCCACCGAGGCGAAGGAGGCGCGCACGGCCTCGCCGGGCAGGACGGCACGGTCGAGCGCCATCGGGATCGAGAACACCGAGTAGGCGAGGGCCGCGCAGGCGAAGCCGAGGCCGATCAGGTTGCCGGCGATGATCAGCTCCCAGCCCGGCGCGGTGCCGAACAGGCGGGCGGCGAAGTCCTGCATGGTGCCGTCGGGGGTGGCGCCGAGGGTCGAGCGATAGATCGCCTGGGCGACGGCGACCCAGACGGCGAAGAGAAGCACCAGGCCGAGACCGAGG
>CAXUBM010000032.1:12500-12978 GCA_964249235.1 uncultured Acetobacteraceae bacterium
GCGGAGTTGAGCCAGCATGGCGGCCAGGAACGCCTCCACCGGCCCGATCGGCTGGGCGGCGATCAGCTCGCCGTCGTAGCCGGGCAGGGGGGCGATGCGGCCGGACCAGCCTTCGCCCGGCAGGGCGGAGGCGGCGCGGGGGGGGGGGGCTTATGTCGTTGGGGCCGACCGCCGGTCGCGGGCCGAGCAGGGCGAAGCCGGAGGCGACGGGATAGAGCAGCGGAAACAGGCCGCCGCCCATGGCGACGCGTCCGAAGATCAGGGCCGCGACCGGGTAGAGGACGCACAGGAAGAAGAGCTGGGTGGGGCTGGCGCGGAAATCGGCCCAGCCCGCGGCGAGTGCCGCGCGCAGGTCGGCGACGCCGAGGGGGCGCGGCGTGGCGACCGGGTTGGTCGCGGGCGCCGTGTCGAGCTGCTGCAGGGTGGGCATCGATTTCTCCTCGCCGTCGGATGTCCTTCGTTGCTAGTGATCCTAGCA
>CAXUBM010000033.1:0-4363 GCA_964249235.1 uncultured Acetobacteraceae bacterium
AGACGATGGAGATCAGACGGGCGGGGGCACGGATCCTCGACAGCATCAACGGCTGGCTGCACGCACAGGGTCGGCACGATCCGGCACTGGCCGGGATGGGTTGCACGTTCACCGCACTCGTGCTGCGCGGGCGGCAGTGGCACGTGATGCATGTGGGAGACACGCGCGCCTACCGGTTCAGCGCGGGGCGGCTGACGCGGCTGACCGAGGACCACGTGCGCGAGGGCAGCGGCGGCGGGTTGCTGACGCGGGCGCTGGGGATCGAGAGCGAACTGCGTCTCGAATACGCGAACGGGCCCGTAGCGCGACATGATCGTTTCCTTCTTTGCACGGATGGCGTGCATCGCGTGCTCGCGGACGAAACGATCGCCGACATCCTGCGCAATCGATCGGCGCCCAACGATACGGCACGCGCGCTGGTGGCGGCCGCGTCGGACGCGGGGAGCACGGACAATGCGACGGCGTTGTTGCTGGACGTGATCGGGCTGCCGGTGGCGCGGCGCTCGGACGTGGACGCGGCGTTGATGACGCTGCCGATCGCGCCGGCGCCGCGGCCGGGCGAGACCGTGGACGGGTTCGTCCTGAAGGCGCTGGTGTCGGACGGGCCGGTGAGCCGGATCTTCGGGGCCGAGGACGAGGTCGAGGGTGGAACGTTCGCGGTCAAGTTCCCCAAGGGCGCGGTCGGCCTGGCGCACGACCGGCATGCGGCGTTCGTGCGCGAGGCCTGGGTGGGGCGGCATGTCGATCATCCGTCGGTGGTGCAGGTGATCGAGTTGCCGCCGGGGCGGCAGACGTGCCTGTACACCGTGATGCCGCTCTACGAGGGGGAGTTGCTGGAACGGCGGCTGGCGCGGCGGCCGCTGATCGACCTGGCGGAAGCACGGCGGATCGGGGTGGGGCTGGCGCGCGCGGCCGGCGCCCTGCACCGGGTGGGCGTCATCCATCGCGACATCAAGCCGGACAACGTGATGCTGCGGGACAACGGGCTGACGTTGCTGGATCTGGGTTCGGTGCGATTGCCCGGGTTGGAGGAGGGCGAGGCTGCCGAAGTGCCTGGAACGCTGGCCTACGCCGCGCCGGAGATGCTGACGGGAGGGCGCGGCGACGAGCGGAGCGATCTGTTCGCGCTGGCGACGACACTGTTCCGGGCGCTGACCGGCGTCTTTCCCTACGGCAATCTCGACGCGGTCAGTCCGAATCGGGCGCAAGGGCCGGCAGACCTGTCGCTCGCCCGGCCCGACCTGCCGGCGTGGTTCGGCGCGGCGCTGGTGCGGGCGCTGGCGGCGGACCCGGCGGCGCGATTCGCGGACATGGCCGAGTTCGCCTCGGTGCTGGAGGCGGGACCGGACGATCCGCCGCCGCCACGACGTCCGCCGACGCTCTACCAGCGCGCACCGGTGCGCGTATGGCAGGTGATCGCGGCCTTGCTGGCGCTGGCGTTGCTGGCCGCGGTGGTTTTCCGGCCATGATGATTTCCCGACGCGCGCCTCCGCGCCGGTGCATGCAACTTTCGAGGGTGCTGCCGTGCTTCAGCTCGGAATGAGAACGGATGAGGCAGAATGGACAAGACCGTAGCCGGACTGATCGGCGTCATCGCGTTGGCGGCCGAGCCAGGAGCCGCGGCCGAGGCGGCGCAGGTTGCGCCGCTGCAAGCCTCCTCCTACGCAGATCTGCTCAAGCCGACCCCGAACGCGCTCGCGATCGATGCGGCGGCGCGCGGCGTCGTGGCCGCCGCTCCGGACGCACCGGTCGTGCTGGCGCAATACCATCACCACCACCGCGTCTACCGGCGGCGGCACCACTACTACCACCACCACCATGACTGACGCGGCGGACAGGGGTCGGAGTTCGATGGACAAGACAATCGCGGGACTGATCGGGGCGGTGGGCGTGCTCGCATCCGCCGACATGGCACAGGCGGCCGTGCGGGCGCCGCAATCGGTGGCGGCGGCGCTGCAGGCGCACTCCTATGCCGACCTGCTGGCGCCGATACCGAACGCGGCCGCGCTTTCGATGCAGCTGCGTGAGACGCAGGAAAAGGCGCCGATCGAGGACGTGCAACTGGTCATCCTGCACCACCACCACCACCACCATCACCACCGGTATTACCGGCATCGGTATTACCGGCATCGGTATCACCACCACCATCACCACCATTACTGACGGGCGGCGCGTCGCACGGGCTGGCGGCTACTCGCCGCCTGTGGACAGCGCCTTGGCCGCAGCGTGGATGCGACGATAGGTGCCGTCGAAGACCGTATCGGTGTCGGATGTCCAGCGGCTGTCGGCGCCGAGCGTGTCGCGGCTGGCGTGGATGCGTTCGGACTGCAGCTCGCGTTCGGCGGCCTGTTCCGGTGCCATCTCGACGAGTTCGATGCGGTCGTCAGGATCGACGACGGTGACGATCATGAATGGTTCGCCGGCGCGGAAGACATGGGTGCCACCTTCTGGCGGCGCCTTGAAGACGACGAAGAACATCATCGGCCACCAGGCGCGGATCACCGCGGGCACCGCGATCGGGACGGTCCCCGTCCGGTCGGTGTAGAAGCGCGGGTGGGTCTCGGTCTTGTAGGCGAGTCCGTCGGGGACCTTCAGATCCAGCAACACCTGGTAAGTGTAGTAGTCGCGACCGAAGGGGCGGAACGGCGGGTCGTCGCCGGTGGCGTCGAACTGCAGATGGCCCCCGATCGTGCGGACGCGGAGTTCGCCCTCGAACGGGTAGCAGAGCTCGACGGCGGCACGCGCGGCTTCGGAGAACGGCACGCAGTGCCAGGGATGCTCGTGGGCACCGTCGGCGCGAGGCTGCGGGTCGCCGGCCCAGCCGGGGATCTCCAGGCGCAGGCGCCTGGGCAGCAAGCGCGGGTTGAAGCTTCGATAGGCGACGGTGGGCATGGGACCGTGTCTCCGACGGGGTTTGGCCGTTCCGATTGCGTTTCACCCGGGCGTCGGCGAGAGTCGAGTGGTGACGAGGGGGGCGCGAGATGCCGGCCGATTCGCTGAGCGGTTTGCGCGTTTTCCTGGTCGAGGACGAGACGCTCGTCGCGGCTCTGCTTGAGGACCAGCTCGAGGCGCTCGGATGCGTGGCGGCGGGGACCGCCCACGGGCTCGACGAGGCGATGGACAAGGCGCGCGTGATCGACGCGGACGTGGCGCTGCTCGACCTGAGCCTCGGCGGACAGTCGAGCACGCCGGTCGCGTCGCTGCTGGAGTCCCGCGACATTCCGTTCGTGCTGGCGACGGGCTATGGGGCGGGCGACGTGCCGAGCGGATTGCGCGATCGGCCGGTTCTGCACAAGCCGTTCAGGCAGGAGCAGCTGGCTTCGGCGTTGATGGAGGCGTCGGAGCGCTAGGTCGGCCTGCCGCACCCCGCGGCTTGAGGCTCGGGAGCGGACCGGGCCATGATGGCGCGATGCTGCCTCCCCACACCTCCGGCGAACCACCGAAGCTGATCGCGACGGTGACGATGAACCCGACCATCGACATCGCGGCGCAGGCGCAGAGCGTGAGGCCGACGCACAAGCTGCGGACCTTCGCCGAGCGGCAGGATCCGGGCGGCGGCGGCGTGAACGTGGCCAGCGTGATCCATGCGTTGGGCGGCCGGACGCTGGCGCTGGTGCTGGCGGGCGGCTCGACGGGAAGGCTGCTCGACGAGCTGCTCGACGAGGTCGGGATCGAGCACCGGGTGGTGCCGATCGCGGGACGGACGCGGACCAGCCACACGGTGACGGACGCGTCAAACGGGCACGAGTACCGCTTCATCGCGCAGGGGCCGACGGTGGCCGAGGCGGAATGGCGGGCGATGCTCGAGGCGGCGTCGGCGGTCGAGGCGGGTTGGCTGATTGCGAGCGGCAGCCTGCCGCCAGGGGTGCCGGAGGATTTCTACGGCCTGCTGGCCGAGGCGGCGCACAGGCGGGGGGTGAGATTCGTGCTCGACACGTCGGGGCCGGCGTTGCGGGCGGGCCTGGCGAGCGGGTGCGTGGAGCTGGTGAAGTCGAGCCTGACGGAGCTCGAGAGCGTCGCCGGACGGCGCCTGCCGGACGCGGATGTGCAGGAGCGGGCGGCGAGGGACATCGTGCGGAGCGGGCGGGCGAAGATCGTGACGCTGACGCTGGGCGAGAATGGGGCGCTGATGGTCAACGAGCACGGGGCGTTGCGGCTGCCGGCACTCGACGTGATCGTCAACGGAACGGTGGGCGCAGGCGACAGCTTCCTGGCCGGGATGGTGATGGCGCTAGCAATCGGGCGGACGCCGGAGGATGCGTTCGCCTGGGGGATCGCCTCGGGGGCGGCCTCGGTGACGGCCCCAGGCACCGCCAATCCCGATTGGGTCCCGGTGCAGAGACAGCGCGGCCTCGTACTGGTC
>CAXUBM010000033.1:4373-12248 GCA_964249235.1 uncultured Acetobacteraceae bacterium
GTGCCCCCAGCGGGGTCGAGGGGCGGAACCCCCTCGCCTTCCGTCTAGCCGCCGGCTTCCCTGGCGATCTGCCGCTTGAGCGCCGCCAGCAGCGCATCGATGCTGCCGCCGTGCCGGTCGAGATAAGCGATGTAGTCGCCGCGCTGGGTGGTGCGCAGGCTGGTGCCCTCGGCGACGACGTCGATGACCTGCATGCGGCCACCCGCCTGGCTGATCACCCAGTCGACGATCGCGGGCTCTTCGTTGGGACGGTAGATGGTCGTCTCGACATGGGCACCGTCGGGCTGCTCGGAGGCCGTGCCCATCTGGAACCGCACGCCTCGATAGGAGCCCAGGTGGCCGAGGATGCTGTTGAGCAGAACATCGTGGAAGAGCCGCTTGTAGTCGTCGAGCTGGGCCGGCGTGGCCTGGCGCAGGTAGCGGCCGAGGCAGAAGAGGGCGATCTGATCAACGGCGATGTTCTGGTCGAGGATCGGCCGGAGCTGTTCGCGCTTGGATGCGGCTTCGCCGGGCTCGTTGACGACCTGGACGAGCTGGCTGCCGAGGTTGCGGACGAATTGGGCGGCGGCCTGAGCTTGGGCGAACGCGGCGCCGAGCGGAAGGACGATGAGGCTGGCCGCGGCGGCGAGGGCGAGGCAGCGTCGACGGTTGATCGGGTTGGGCATGGGCTCGGGATTAGCCCGTCGCGTGCACAGGATCAACGCGCGTACCAGTCGGGCGGGGTCATTCGATGGTCGTCGCGCAATTTCTGCAGGTCGCTGGCGGCGCGCTGCGTGAAGCCGCTGCGGATGGTGGCGTAGGGGTCGAGCGAGGTCTTCTGCAGCTCGTCGAAATCGTGCAGGACGAGCGAGCGGGCATCGATGATGCCGAGACCGTAGACGACGGAGTTGAAGGTCAACAGGCCGTAGCCGCGTGGGACGTAGGTGTAGGGGGAAAGGCCGATGTCGACCGCGTAGCCGGTGAAGGAGCGGAAGGTGCCGGGGCCGAGCAGGGGGAGGAACAGGTAGGGGCCGGAGGGCAGGCCCCAGTATGCGAGGGTGAGCGCGCCGCCGGAGTTGGGTTCGGGATAGCCGAGGTTGTTGGCGACGTCGAAGATGCCGCCGACGCCGACGGTCGAGTTGACGGCAAAGCGGACCAGGCTGTCGCCGGCGCGGCGGGGCTTGGCCTCGAGCACGGCGTTCAGGAAGGTCACCGGCTCGGCGATGTTGCCGAGCATGTGGTGCAGGCCGGTGCGGACCGGGTGGGGCACCACGTAGACGTAGGCTTCGGCGACGGGCTTGAGGGTGTAGGCGTCGACGGTGGTGAAGACGCCATAGAAGAAGCGGTTGGTGGGCTCGAGCGGGTCGTTGACGGCCTCATAGTCGGCGAGCGCCTGAGGGTCGGAGGCGGGCGGGCGCTTGGCGCAGCCGGCGAGTGCCGCGAGGGCTGCGACCATCAGGAGAGCGCGTGCGACACCCGGGCGGCGCGTTTCGCCATGCGGCCCATGGTGTGGCCTCGATTGATCGGCGCCCATCTACACCCCACAAGGATGCGGCCCGCGATGGGCAGCAGTGGCGGAAGAACTATCATCGGTGGGCGGCGACGCAACGTGTGGGCAGCCCGGCCGCTGTCGATGAGGTCCGGTGAGTGGCGCGACTGATACACACGGCGGGCGGCGCGGGACGGCGAGTGGAGGCTGATTTGGATCAGATGGAGACCGGCACGCTTCGCCGGTGGTTGACGGGTCCGCGGGTGCCGGCGCTGCCGGACATCGCCTGCGGACAGGGCCCGAAACTGTCGTTCGAGTTCTTTCCGCCCCGCAGCGAGGCACTGGAGACGCAGCTCTGGGCGGCGGTCAGGCGGCTGGAGCTGCTACGGCCGATCTTCGTCTCGGTGACGTATGGCGCGGGCGGATCGACCCAGGCACGGACATTCGCCACCGTCAAGCGCATCATGGCGGAGACGGCGTTGCGGCCAGCCGTGCACCTGACCTGCGTCGGCGCGAGCCGGGGCGAGGTGGACGACATCGCGGCCAGCTACTGGGAGGCGGGGGCACGGCACATCGTCGCCCTTCGGGGAGACCCGCCGGACCGTGCGGCAGGGTTCGCGGCGCACCCGGACGGCTACCAAAGTGCTGCCGAACTCGTGGCGGGGTTGAAGCGGGTCGCGGACTTCGAGATCACGGTCGCGGCCTATCCGGAGGTGCACCCGGAGGCGGCGAGCCCGGAGGCTGATCTGGACAATCTCAAGCGCAAGCTCGACGCGGGGGCGGCGCGGGCGATCACGCAGCTGTTCTTCGAGACCGATATCTACCTGCGCTTCATCGACCGATGCGGACAGGCGGGGATCACGGCACCGGTGGTGCCGGGGATCCTGCCGGTCGCCCATCTGGCAAAGGCGCGGCGGTTCTGCGAGAGCTGTGGCGCCACCATACCGCGCTGGCTGGGAGAGCTGTTCGAGGGGCTCGACGACGAGGAGGAGACGCGACGGCTGCTCGGCGCGGTGGTGGCGGCGGAGCAGGTTCGTATCCTGCAGGCGAACGGGATCGACGAGTTCCACTTCTACACCATGAACAAGCCGGATCTGACCTACGCGGTGGCGCGGATCCTGGGGACACGGCCAGGGTAGGACAGGCTCGCCAACCCAGGCGGAACCTTCCCTGAGGGCGGAGGCTTTGCAGCGGGTCGAAATCGGGAGAACAGGACGTGGACGCCAACGTGCCGAGCGTGACCGAAGGGTTGCCCTACCCGCGCGGCGCCACCTGGGATGGGAAGGGCACGAACTTTGCCCTGTTCTCGGCGCACGGAACGAAGGCCGAGGTTTGTCTGTTCGATGCGGACGGGAAGACAGAGACGGCGCGAATCGAACTGCCTGAATATACCGACCAGGTGTTTCACGGCTACGTGCCTGGCGTCGGGCCGGGGCAGTTCTACGGGTATCGGGTGCACGGGCCGTACGAGCCGCAGAACGGGCACCGCTTCAATCCGAACAAGCTGCTTTTGGACCCTTATGCAAAAGCACATGCGGGAACGCTGGAGTGGAACCCGGCGGTGTTCGGCTACGTGATGGAGTCGGAGGACGACACCACGTTCGACGAGCGGGACAGCGCACCGTTCGTGCCGAAATGCGTGATCGTCGATCCGGACTTCGACTGGTCTGGCGACGCGGACCGCCGGTCGGTGCCGTGGGACCAGACGGTGATCTATGAGACGCACGTCAAGGGTTTCACAAAACGGCACCCGCACGTGCCCGAAACGTTGCGGGGCACCTATCCGGGCCTCGGCGTCAAGGAAGTGTTGCAGCACATCAAGTCGCTCGGGGTGACGAGCGTCGAGCTGCTGCCCGTGCACACGTTCGTCGACGACAGCCTTCTGCTGGAGAAGGGGCTCAGGAACTACTGGGGATACAATACGATCGGGTTCTTCGCCCCCGATCCGCGCTACGCACGCGACGTGCCGAACAGCTTGCGCGAGTTCAAGGAAATGGTGGCCAAGATCCACCAGGCCGGGTTGGAGGTGATCCTCGACGTCGTCTACAACCACACCGCGGAGGGCAACGAGCGCGGGCCGACGCTGTCGTTCAAGGGCATCGACAACGCGAGCCACTACCGCCTGTTGCCGGACCAGAAGCGCTACTACGTCAACGACACGGGGACCGGAAACACGGTCAACCTGTCGCATCCGCGCGTCATCCAGATGGTGATGGACAGCCTGCGCTATTGGGTGTCTGAGATGCGGGTGGATGGGTTCCGTTTCGATCTCGGGACCATTCTGGCGCGCGAACCGAGCGGTTTCGACGAGCAGAGCGGGTTCCTGCGCGCGGTGGGCCAGGACCCGCTGCTGGCGACGGTCAAGCTGATTGCGGAGCCTTGGGATTGTGGGCCGGGCGGCTATCAGGTCGGTGCGTTTCCGCCGGGCTGGGCGGAGTGGAACGACAAGTTTCGCGACACGGTCAGGGATTTCTGGCGTGGGCAGGCGCCGATCACGGCGCTGGCGCCGCGTTTGTGCGGGTCGGGCGAGGAATTCAACCGTGGCGGACGGCGGGTTTGGGCGTGCGTGAACTTCGTCACCGCGCATGACGGGTTCACACTCAACGACGTCGCTTCGTATGACGAGAAGCACAACGAGGCGAATGGGGAGGAGAACGGCGACGGCAGTTCGGACAACCGGTCCTGGAACTGCGGCGCGGAAGGGCCGACGGACGACGAGGCGGTGCTGGCGCTGCGGGAGCGGCAGATCAGGAACATGCTGTCGACGTTGCTGCTGTCTCAGGGGACGCCGATGATCCTGGCAGGCGACGAGTTCGGGCGCACACAGGGCGGCAACAACAACGCCTACTGCCAGGACAGCGAGATCAGTTGGCTCGACTGGGAGATCAAGCAGAAGGGTCAGGGGCTGATCGCGTTCACGCGGCGGTTGCTGGAGCTGCGGCACGCCATGCCGGTGCTGCGACGGACGCGCTTCTTCACCGGCCAGTGGAACGAGGAGGTCGGGGCGAAGGACCTGACCTGGATCAATGCCGACGGCGGGGAGATGCGGCCCGAGCACTGGAACGACGAGGGGGTGAAATGCTTGGGGATGATGCTCGACGGGCGTACGGAAGTGACGGGGGTCCGCAAGCGCGGGTCGGATGACACGGCGCTGATCGTGATCAATGGGTGGCATGAGGTCGTCGGGTTCACGTTGCCGCGGTCGCCAGGCGGCACGGGATGGGAGTTGCTGATCGACACGAACGCGCCGCAGGCCAGGGGCGTGACGTTCGCCATCGGCGACCGCTACGATGCCACCGGCCGATCGGTGCTGTTGTTCAAGTTGAGGTAGCGAGGTGTGGAGGGTCGACCCCGGCGGGGTCCAGGAGCGTCAAGAAGCCCCGGCCTCAGGCTTGATGCAGTTCGATGAGGGTGCGCCGTATGGCTCGCCCGTGCTTGACGCGGTCGGCGATGAAATCGCCATCCCCGTCACGGATGGCGCGTGCCATGGCGCCGGCGTCGCGTTCGAAACGGTCGAGCATCTCGAGCAGGGCGTCGCGGTTGTTGAGGAAGACGTCGCGCCACATTACGGGGTCGGAGGCGGCGATGCGGGTGAAGTCTCGGAAGCCCGAGGCGGCGAATTTCAGCACGCCTTCGCCGGTCTCGGCGGCGAGCGCCTCGGCGGTGCCGCAGATCGTGAACGCGATCAGGTGAGGCAGATGGCTGATCGCGGCGACGACGCGGTCGTGGTGAGAGGGCGTCATCCGCTCGGTGTTGGAACCGCAGGCGCGCCAGACAGCCTCGATGCGGGCGGTCGGGGACTCCGGGGTGCCGTCGGGGGGCACGATGAGGCACCAGCGGTCCTCGAAGAGGGTCGCGAAACCGGCATCGGGGCCGGAGAACTCGGTGCCGGCCATGGGATGCGCGCCGACGAAGTGGGCGTGGGAAGGAAGGCGAGGGAGGACGTCGGCGAGCACGGAGCGCTTGGTGGAGCCGACGTCGGTGACGATGGCGCCGCTGGCCAGGTGAGGGGCGATGCCGTCGGCGACATCGGCGAAGGCGCCGACGGGGACGGCGAGGACGACGATGTCGGCGCCGCGGACGGCGTCCTCGAGGGTGTTGGCGACTCGGTCGGCGATGGCGAGTTCGCGGGCGCGGGCGCGGTGAGCTTGGTCTTGGTCGTAGAGGACGACTTCCAGGGCGAAGCTCTGACGGGCGCGACGGGCGAGGGAGCCGCCGATCAGGCCGGCGCCGATGATGGCGAGGCGGTCGGCGAGGATGTCAGGCATGGAGGCGGGCCGGCCAGGTGTCGAAGGCCTCGATGACGAGATCGACTTCCTCGGTGGTGCCGACGGTGATCCGCAGGCAGGAGGGCAGGCCGTAACTGGCGACGTTGCGGACGATGAGGCCGCGTGAGCGCAGGTGGGCGTCGGCGGCGAGGGCACGCTGGGCGGTGCCGAGGTCGACGAGGATGAAATTCGCGGCGCTGGGGTGGACCGTCAGATCGAGCGCGGCCAGGGCGGCGGCGAGGCGGGCGCGTTCGCGCGTGTTGTGGGCGCGGACGGTTTCGATCCAGCCGGGTTCGGTGAGGGCGGCGACGCCGGCGGCCTGGACGGCGATGTTGACACCGAACGGCTCGCGGATGCGGTTGAGCACGTCGATGATCTGGGCGGGCCCGTAGGCCCAGCCCAGACGGGCGCCGCCGAGGCCGTAGGCCTTGCTGAAGGTGCGGGTCATGACCGTGTTGGGCGTGGTGGCGGCCAGGGCGAGGCCGGGGTCGTAGTCTGGGGCGTCGACATATTCGGCGTAGGCGGCGTCGATGATGAGGAGGATGTCGGGAGGAAGTTGCCGGCGTAGGCGCTCGAGCTCCGTCCGGGAGATGGAGGTGCCGGTGGGGTTGTTGGGGTTGGCGATGGCGACGAGGCGGGTTCTCGGCGTGACGCGGGCGAGAATGGCGTCGACGTCGGTGGTGAGCGCGCGTTCGGGGGCGCGGACGACGGTGCCGCCGGCCTTGACGGCGGCGATCTCGTAGATGGAGAAGCCGTGCTCGCTCATGACGAGTTCGGTGCCGGGGCCGCCGTAGGCCAGGGCGAGCAGGGTGAAGATCGGGTCGGAACCGGTGTCGCAGACGATGCGGTCGGGCTCGATGCCGTGCAGGCCGGCGATGGTCTCGCGCAACAGCTGGCTGCCGCCGTCGGGATAGCGGTGCAGGGCGGCGGCGGCTTCGGCATGGGCGCGGATGGCCGACGGCGGTGGGCCGAAGGCGCCCTCGTTGGACGAGAGTTTGTGGACCCGGTTGACACCCTCGAGACGCGAGGCGCCGCCGACATAGGCGTGCAGCTCGAGCAGGTCGGGGCGGGGGCGCGGGATCATCGGACCGGTCCTACTCGATCGGGCGGGCGACGTGAACGTCGCTGGCGCGGCGCACCTCGAGCGCCTGCCAGAGCAGCAGGACGGGAACGCCGATGGCGAGGTCCTTGGCGCGGCGAAGAAGCGACAGGCCGAGCGAGAGGTCGGCCGGGATGCCGAAGAGGCTGCCGAGGGCGACATAGGCGGCTTCCTGGACGCCCAGATTGCCGGGAACGAGGAAGGAGAGGGTGAGCACGCCGCTGACAGCGCCTTCGATGGCGAGCGCGCCGGCGGGGCCGAGATGGGCGCCGAGCAGGCGGTAGACGAGCCAGGTCCAGCCGGCACCGCCGATCCAGGCGAGGAGGTGGAGCAAGGCGGCGAGCGCCAGGCGGCCCTTGTGGTCGTAGACGTGCTCGAGCCCGTCCTGGACGGCGTTCATGCCGTGCAGGGCCATGCGCCGCCACTGCTTGGCGACGTTGCGGCTGACGAGGGCGAAGAGGCGGCGGACGAGGCGGCCGCCGTCGTTCTGCAGCCAGACGAAGCCGCCGACGCCGGCGGCCATGAGGGCGAGGCCGCCGAGGAGCGGGAGCGTGTAGCGGTGGTTGCCGCTGGTGGCCTCCAGGGCGGCGACGCCCAGCGCGATGAAGGCGATCTGGCCGATGGTCTCGATGGTGACGTCGACCACGCTGGCGGCGAAAGCCTGGGCATGGTCGGTGCCGCGGCCGGTGATGGCCTGCAACCCGAAGGCGATGCCGCCGAGATGGGCGAAGGGAAGGCAGGAGGTGCCGGCCTCGCGGACGGCGCGGCCAAGGAGGAGACGGCGCCAGGGGATGTTCGGGCAGGCGACATGCCAGGCCTCGGCGAGCACGAGGTCGAGGGCGAGCTGGACCGCGATCGCTTCGAGGACGCCGGCGACGCCGACCGAGAGGACGGCGTGCATGACGCGGCCGGCGCCGAGCCAGCCGACGATGAGGGTCAGGATGGCGAGACCCGCGACGGCGAGGAGGATCGGGATGGTCTTCATGGCGCGGTGTCCGATTAGACGGAGTTCTGGTCCGAAGCCAGATGCGCGGCTTGGC